>JBEBGK010000285.1:0-5360 GCA_040081515.1 Chthoniobacteraceae bacterium | reverse complement strand
GATTGGGATCGCGTGCGCAATCTGCACATTGACGACTTGCAGCGCGAGGCGGATGAGCCGTCGATCATCGCGGCCAAGGTGGGCATGCGGGCCTATTTCGGCGATGCCCATCCTTACGGACGGCCGGTCAGCGGCACCGAGGCGACGGTCGGCAAATTGACGCTTGACGACATCAAGGCGTGCCACGCGGCGCGGTTCGTGCCGGCCAATGCGCGGCTGCTCGTGGCGGGCGATCTGAAATTGCAACGGCCCGCGGGCATTCACGTGGCGGGGTTCGGCGGAAAGGGCCGCGAGGCGCGGTTGCGGAGCCTCATGCCCGAGGATGAACCGGTGCGGACGATCTATCTGCCCGTGCTCCGGTCGATGCTGCCGGCGATGCATGAGCTGTTCGATTTTCCCGATCCGAGCCAGATCAAGGGACAGCGCGAGGTGACGACCATCGCCTCGCAGTCGCTCTTCTTCATGAACAACCCACTCGTCGAGGAAACCGCGCGCAGCGCCGCCACCCGGCTGCTGGCGGATGAACCGAAGGGCGACTCCGCGCGGGTGCGGCTCGCCTTCCTGCGCGTGCTGGCCCGCGAGCCGCGGCCCGAGGAGACCGCCGACGCGCTCGCATTTCTCCAGTCCCTGAATCCCGACGGCGACACGCGCTACCGCTGGACCGCCTTCGTGCAGTCGCTGCTCGCGAGCGCCGAGTTCCGTTACCTCCACTGAACCGCCATGCACACCTGTTCGAACACCACCCTCGCGCTGGATCGCCGCAGTTTTCTCCAGCGTACCGCCGCGGGTTTCGGCTGGCTCGCGTTTGCCGCGCTGCATGCGCGGGCGACGGGTCCGCTTGCGCCGAAGCCGCAGCATTTCAAGGCGCGGGCCAGGCGCGTCATTTTCCTCTACATGCAGGGCGGGCCGAGCCATCTGGATACTTTCGACTGGAAGCCCGAGCTCGCGCGCATCGGCAAGGGCGGGCCGCACAAGCCGCTCGGATCGGTGTCCAAGTTCGAGCCGCGCGGGAAGAGCGGGCTGATGATCTCCGATGTCTTCCCGCAAATCGCCACGCACGCGGACGAGCTCTGTGTGCTCCGCGGAATGCAGACGAGCACCGCCTCGCACCAGCAGGCCACGGTCGCGCTGCACACCGGGAGCGAGAATTTCGTCCGCCCCTCGCTGGGCGCGTGGGTGACGTACGGGCTCGGCACGATGGCGGAGGATCTGCCGGGCTTCGTGACGATCGACCCGATGCACGACCAGGGCGGCGCGATGAATTACGGCTCCGCGTTCCTGCCCGCGGCCTACCAGGGCACGCGGCTGAGCGGCAACGGATCCGGCATTCCGAATGTCGCGAACCGGACGCTGCTCGCCGGGGATCAGCGGCGGCAGCTTGATTTCATCCAGCGGCTGAACCGCGGACTGCTCGCGAAGCAACCGGGCCAGCCGGAGCTCGAGGGTGCGATCGAATCGCTCGAGCTCGCGCATCGCATGCAGACCTCGGTGCCCGGAGTGCTCGACATCTCGGGCGAGCCCGAGGCCGTCCAGCGGCTTTACGGCATCGGCGGCGGCGCCACGGATCGCTTCGGTTCGCAGTGCCTGCTCGCGCGGCGGCTCGCGGAAAAAGGCGTGCGCTTCATCCAGATCACGCACAACGGATGGGATCATCACAACAACCTCCGCAGCGGCCTCTCCGGACGCGGGACGGAAATCGACCTGCCCATCGCCGGCCTGCTCACCGATCTGAAGCAGCGCGGGATGCTCGATGAGACGCTGATCCTGTGGGGTGGCGAATTCGGCCGCTCACCGACGGACGACAAGGGCGACGGCAACGGACGCGGCCACCACAACCACGGCTACACGATGTGGATGGCCGGCGGCGGCGTGCGCGGCGGCTTCGCACACGGCGCAACGGATGAACTCGGAGACCAGGCGGTGGAGGGGAAAATGGACACGCACGATCTGCACGCGACGCTCCTGCACCTGCTGGGACTCGACCACGAAAAGCTCACGTATTTCTACGCCGGCCGCGACTTCCGGCTCACCAACGTCTCCGGAAAAGTCGCGAAGGAAAGCGTGGCGTGAGAATTTCCCGCGACATCCTCGTCGCCGGCCTCTGGCTGATGGTGCCCGTGGTCCTCGCGGAGACGCCCGCATCTCCCGAGGCCCGGCTGGCGCCGCTCCTGGAGCACGTGCGTTCGAATCGCGACGGGCGGGCTCCATGGTCGCTGGATTTCCCCGCTCTCGAGGGAGACCGCACCGGGCTTCCCATCGGCGTCTTCGATTCCGGCATCGGCGGACTGACCGTGCTCGAGGCGATTCTTTCACTCGATTCCTTCAACAACAAAACACTCCAGCCCGGCGCGGATGGCGTGCCCGATTTCGCCGGCGAGCGCTTCATCTACCTCGGCGACCAGGCGAACATGCCGTACGGCAACTACGCGAAGAACGGGAAGGAAATTTTTCTCCGCGAGTTGATCGTGAAGGACGCGGTGTTCCTGCTCGGCCGCCGTTACCACAGCGGCGGCGCCGTCCGTTTCGACAAGCCGCCGGTCAAAGCCATCGTGATCGCATGCAACACCGCCACGGCTTTCGGCATCGGCGATATCCGTGGCGCGCTCGCATCGTGGAAGCTGGACGTTCCCGTGATCGGCGTAGTCGAGGCCGGGGCGCGGGCGGTCAGTGAGCGTCTGCCATCCGGGCAGCGGGGCGGCGCGATCGCGGTGCTCGCGACCGTGGGAACATGCGACAGCGGCGCCTATCCGCGCGCGATCGGCCGTGCTGGCGGGCTGGCGGGAAAGTCCCTTCCGCCGGTCGCGCAGCAGGGCAGCGTCGGGCTCGCAGGCGCGCTCGAGGGAAATCCTGCATTCATCACCACGGGATCGCAGACCACCGCGTACCTCGGCCCCGCCGTCGGCAACGCCGGCTCGCCGATCGATCCTTCGCTCCTGCCCGTGTACGGATTCGACATGGCCGGCGTGCTCGGCGAGGCGAAAGACCCCGGCTCGTGGCGGCTGAACTCGGTGGCAAACTATGTGCGTTACGACGTGGCCACGCTCGTCACGAACTACATGAAACGCGGCGGCGGCCCACCGATCTCGACCGTCGTGCTCGGCTGCACGCATTTCCCAATCGCCCGGAAGGAAATCGCCGGTGCGTTCAGCCGCCTGCGCGATTACCGCGATGCCACGGGCCTGCAACCGTACCGCAACGCGATCGACGAGCACCTTGAATTCGTGGACCCCGCCGAATTCACGGCAAAGGAACTCTTTCGCGAACTCGCGCGGGGCCGGCTGCGATCATCGCGGGATGGCACGCAACCGCCGCGCATCGAAGCGTCCTTTCTCTCGGTTCCAAACCCGCTCTGCCGGGAGGCACGGCTCACTGGCGACGGAGGCCTGGATGCTGCATACAAGTACGGGCGCGAGCCCGGCAGGCTGGAGACGGAGGATGTCCTCTGTGTTCCGATGAAGGAAGCGGGAAGCGTTTTGGACTCGCTCTCAGGCATTGCGCACGCATTGCCCAAGGTTTTCACCGAACTCCGGGCGCACTGAGCGAGCAAGCGCCCTTGCAGGCAGGCTCACTGTCGCTGGTAGAGCAAGACTGTCCGGAGGAGACCATAGATCTCGAGGTCTCTCAGGACAGGCCCGGTGCTGCCACCCAAGCCGCCCCACACGATCGTGTCCTCGCCTGTCCAAACGGCCGAGTGCAACCACCTGGCCGAGGGCACGCCACCCTGTTCGGCAGAGACCCAGATATCTTCCGACGGCTTGTAGCGGGCGCCGCTGTTCAAGAGGCCGCCTTCACCGAAGCCGCCCCAGATCAACATCTCGTCACCCTCCCACACCGCCGTATGAAAATCACGACCGGCGGGCGCCCCGTTCGATGCTCCGGTGGTCCAAGTGTCTAATCCCACATCGTAGCGCCGGACGTCGGTGAAGTAGCTGCCGTCATCGTGCCCGCCCCAGATGATCATTTCACTGCCCGTCCAGACTGCCGAGTGGTGGGATCGGGCCGCGGGCGCTCCGGCGGTGGCGACGTCGGTCCAAGTGTCGCTCACAGGGTTGTATCGTTTCCCGTCGCCGTGCCGTGTCGGCGGGGCCGTTCCACCCCAGACAACCATCTCCGTGCCGGTCCACACCGCAGTGTGCGAACGCCGTGGCGCGGGGGCATTGACTCCGGAAATCGGCGTCCACGTGTCGGTGACCGGATTGTAGCGGGCGCCGGTGTTCAAGGCGTTGCCATCGCAATCGGCACCACCCCACACGATCATCTCGGTGCCGGTCCATAAGGCTGTATGGAAGACGCGTCCCACCGGAGCGTTCGCGTTGCTGCCGATGCTCCATGTGTCGTTGACGGGATCGTATCCCGCCGCTTCCGTCGGCATGCCGGCGGGATTCAGGCCGCCCCAGATGATCATCTTGCTGCCCGTCCACACCGCTGTGTGCAGATAGCGCGCTTCCGGCGCCCCGGACGCCGAGATGGGGGTCCAGCCTTTCTCAATGGGATCGTACCGGCCTCCGTCATTGAAGTAAGCGCCATCGTTCTTGCCGCCCCAGATGATCATGCGGGTGCCCGTCCACACCGCGGAGTGAAAGTAGCGCCCGGCGGGCGAAGCTCCGGACGTCGCGTCTTCGTGGTTGTGCCAGGCGCGGACCTGCCAGGCGCCATCCGGGATAGCGACGCCCACCTTGATGTAGCCTTCACTTTCGAGCGCGGGATTCTCATTGATCGAAAGGACCACGCCTCCCGACGGCACACCGGACTGGCCCGATGCATTCAAATTGGCGAGCGCGGCGCCAGCGGCGAAGCTCTCCGCGGTGATACTGCTGTTGTCCACGGCTGTGGCGCTGTTGGCCCGCATCGCGAAGCCCGCCGCGGAGATTTGCTGATCGGGCGCGAGTTGATGCCAGCCGTTGATGCCGTCATTGAACCAGACCCGGAGGCAGACATCCGGGCTGCCGAAGGCGGTCGCCGGGATGAAGCGCATGTTTGGAAGCGCCGTGTCGCCCAGACGCAGGTTGTAGAGGCCGTTGATGACGTCGAGCGGAACGGCGGTGGCGGGCGGGCTGCCGGCAATGCTCGAACCGTCGTTGCTCCAGTAAGTCGTATTGCCTGCGCTGTTGACCATCGCGAACTTGAACAGACCGGCGCCGCTGAAGTTCACGCCTCCGGCTGAGATCCGCCCCTGATAGCTGATGACGCCGGGCACCACGGTCGTGGTGTCCACCACATTGACGGTGACCGTCACCGCTGTGGCCGCATTCAGCGCGGCGTCGGCGAATTGATACGTCAGCACGTAACTGCCGGGCACCAGCCCATTGACGAAAGTGGTGGACGTCAGCGGCACGATGCCAGCCACCGCATCGCTCGCC
>JBEBGK010000284.1:0-5362 GCA_040081515.1 Chthoniobacteraceae bacterium | reverse complement strand
CGAGCCGAGGCCGCCTCGCAGGTAATTGAACTGCACGTTCGGATGATCCGCGAGCAGCGACATCGGCACGCACGCATCGGCGATGCCCTTGGAAATCATGTAGGCCGTGAGCCGCTGGCCGAACGGGTTGTCGTGATTCCCCGCCTGCCAGATGGACACCTTCTCCGCCTTCCACGTCTCCACCGGGCCGACGGTGATCGCCATCGTCGGGACCATGGAAATGTTGCCGCCGCCGCTGGTGCGCGCGTTCTGCGCGATGGTGAGCGGGTGAAGTTCCACGGTGCGCGTGGTGAGCTTGCGATACTCCGCCGGCGAGGGCGGCGCGGCCTTGTGTTTGCCGCGGCGCGGCAGCGGGTCGTTGAACGCCCAATGCTTCACATCCCCCTGCCCGCCCTGCATCACCGCGCAACGCACGCCCGCATCCCAGCTCGCCCGGTAGGCGCGCGTGTCGGCTTTCGGGAAATGGAGATTCGCATCCGGCATGCGCAGCTTTTTCCCGATGCGATCGAAGCACATCTCGCGGTCCGCCTTCTCGAAGGAAAGCGGATGCGTGACCGGCACCTCCTTGCCCGTCGCCGGGTCGAACCACTCGTCCATCCCCCAGAAATGCCCGCTGCGGATGTCGAGCCCGAGTTCGTTCACCAGCCGCGCCACGAGCGGGAGTTGCTCGGTCGGGCCGATGGGGCCGCAGATGCCCACGGGGTTGTCGTCCGTGCTCTGTTTCCATGCGGCGATGTATTCGAGCGCCTCGGCCAGATAGAAATCCTCGAGCGTGTCATACATCACCACGCGGAAGCCGGGCCGGCTGAGCTTCTCGATGTCGCGCGGCGTCAGCCGGGCGACTTCCTCGACGAGATCCTTCGGCAGGCAGGTGTAATCCCACCAATCGGGCGAGATGCTGGAGGCGCGGTGTTTCATGGCGGAAGCCAATCCGGAACCGGCGGGGCAAGGCAAGCGCGCAATTGCACGCCCGAACACGCCCTTTCCTTCCCGCCCATCCTCGCGCAAGCTCCCGGCGGCATGACCACGCCAAACAAGATCACCATCGGGCGGATCCTGATGATCCCCGTATTTGTGCTCATGGCGCTCTACTACGGGCGCAGCGTCTCGCACGGGCATCCGCAGGAATGGATGCGCTTCACGGCCATCGCCATCTTTGTGATCGCAGCGGCCAGTGACGGCATCGATGGCTACATCGCGCGCCGGTATAATCAGATGAGCAAGCTCGGCGTGATCCTCGATCCGATCGCAGACAAGGGCCTGCTGCTCGCGGGCGTCATCACACTGACGGTGAGCAACTGGCAGTACGAATTCCCGCTCTGGTTTCCAGTGCTCGTCATCGCGCGCGACATCGTGATCGTCGCGGGCGCCATCGCCGTGCATTTCATCAATGGGGACGTCCGCGTGCACCCGAGCTGGACCGGCAAGACGGCGACCGTCACCCAGATGGTCGCCATCGGGTGCGCGATGCTTTTCTCCACCGCCGAATGGAAGGCGCGCGTCGCCGGACGCGAAGTCGCATTCCTCGATCTGCCCGTGCTCGTCGCGGGCTTCTTCACGCTCGTCTCGGCGCTGGGCTACGTGCGGGAAGGCATCCGGCAATTGCACGCCAAGGGCCACGGCGAACCGCAGGCGCCCGGGAAGCTCGGGCAATAGCCGGGACGCGCGCCGCGGCGAACACGCTCGCCATCCCACCTCCCCACCGGCACGCTCCCCGCACATGTCCCGCACCGTCGCCATCGTAGGCCGCCCGAACGTCGGCAAATCCGCGCTCTTCAACCGCCTCGCCGGCAAAAAAATCGCCATCGTCCACGACCAGCCGGGCGTCACGCGCGACCGCATCTCGGCGAAGTGCAAGCTCGGCCGCGCGCCGTTCACCATCTTCGACACCGGCGGCATCGGCGCGGACGTGGACATGTCCTTCACCGAGCAGGTGCGCACCGAGGCCGAGATCGCCATCGAGACCAGCGACGTGATCCTTTTCGTCGTGGACGGACAGGAAGGGCTGACGGGGGTCGATGACGATCTCGCCCGCAGGCTGCGGCGCGCGCGGAAGCCGATCATTCTCGTGGTGAACAAAATCGATCACGCGAAGCACGGGCAGTATGCGAACGAATTCACCAAGCTCGGCTTCGAACGCCTGCTCACCGTGAGCGCCGAGCACGACCTCGGCACGAAGCGGCTCGTCGAGGAAACCGAGAGCCTGCTGCCGCCCCCCGAGGTGGAAGCGGAGCCGGGTGAAAAGAGGGATCTGCCGCTGCGCATCGCGATCGTGGGGCGCCCGAACGTCGGCAAGTCCTCGCTGACGAATGCCATCCTCGGCGACGAGCGCACGCTCGTCTCACCCATCAGCGGCACCACGCGCGACGCGGTGGACATCCTCTACACGCTCGGCAGGCACGACTACATGCTCATCGACACCGCCGGCATCCGCCCGAAGGGGAAGCGCGACAATTCCGTGGAGATCTTCAGCGTCATGCGCAGCGAATCGAGCATCGGCCGCGCCGACCTTTGCTGCCTCGTCATCGACGCCACCGAAGGCGTGACCGCGCAGGACAAGAAGATCGCCGGCCTCATCCAGGAGGCGAAAAAGCCGTGCGTCGTCGCCGTGAACAAGTGGGATCTCATCAAGGAAAAGACCGCCGACAAGGAGAAGCTGAAGGGCGTGCTCGCGGGGATCGAGGCCGAGCTGTTCTTCATCAGCTACGCGCCGCTCGTCCTGCTCAGCGCGAAGACTGGCGAGGCGCTGGACCGCCTGTTCAAGACCATCGAGAAAGTCCGCACCGGCGCGAAACAGCGCATCACCACCGGGCCGCTGAACCGCATCATCGCCGAGGCCATGTCCGCGCATCCGCCCGGGGCCCACAGCGGCAAGCGCCTCAAGATCCTCTACGGCACCCAGCCCGAGCCGAAGCGCTTCTGCTCCATCTCCGTCCCGGAGATCGTCTTCTTTGCGAATGACGCAAAGCTGCTCGACGAGAGCTACGAGCGGTATCTCGAGGGCCAGGTCCGCCAGCACATCCCCTACGTCGGCCTCCCATTGCTCTTCCATTTCCGCAGCCGCGAAAAGAAATCGCGCAAGTGATACGATCTCTCGAAATAGATAGGACAGGAGGAAGGGAACTGCGAAGATCGCCAAGAACCACTGGAGAGATTCTGTTTCACGCTTCGTGTTCTTTGCGCCGTTCGTAGTCACCTGATTGGTGAGAGACGGCATGACGCATGAAGGCGCGGGGCGGATGGCGTATCCGTCCCCTGCCCCCCTTCCCGTTAGCTCGCGCAAAGACGCAAACGAGTGAAGTGTGAGGAAATGAAATGGCTCCGCTCTATTGGCCACGCTTCGCGTTACGCAGTCGCCCGCGCCGCCTTCAAAGAGCACGTTGTCCGGCAACACCACCGCTGCGCGTCCGTGCTGCTTGAGGACCCAGAGCGGAGTCGGTGCGCCCCCTGCCCTGGGCTGATTTCTTTTGCCCCTTCGGGGCTGCGGTGTCGGGGTTCGCACTCATGCCGCGACGACCTCGTTGAACAGTCGCTGGAGCACCGCGTGCGCAGGTTCGGTCAGCGGGTGCTCCGTCTGGAGCATGGCCAGTCGTTCCGTGAACTCGGGCAGGATGTCTGGCCGGACGCGTTTCATCGCCAGCAGGGTTTGCGCAAGCAGGATTCGCACGGGCACATTTCCCGGATGGGTCAGGCAGAGTTGAAGGTTGCCGTCGAGGACCTCCCGTTCGCCACTGAGAAACGCCGACGGCACGCCATCCATGCTGCCACAGCGGACGGCGAGAAGTTGCTCCAGGCGCAACAAGTAATAGGCGAAGTCCGGCGCACCGGGGACTTGGTAAGCGGCCGGGGATGGGCCGGACTCCACGCTGGCCTGCTGCACGAGCAGAGCCAGCAACTGGCGGGCGAGGTCGGGCAGACCTTCCTCGGGTCGCGCCATGGGAAAGGATGTTTCCAACGTGCCTACGCACTTGCCGTCGATGGTGCGAACCAGTCGGAGTTCCAGCGTCCAGGGATCCGCGTTGGGCTTCAAATGGGTGACCACGGCGAAGTCACTCCTTGTTTCTCCCTGCCGGGCGTAGTTAGCGGCATCTTCGTCCGTCCACGGCACGCCACCCAAAACAAATCCGGGTGTGTCACCGGCGATCCAGGGCACGAGGGTTCGCACGCGGGCATTACTGCCGAACTCCACTGCTTCCGCGAGGAACAGCGGCACGGCGCGGCTGAGGCGTCCGGGCGCATCGGAAAGCTGCTGTTGGACGCGCTTGGAGTTGGTCGCTATTTCCGCCGTGCTGCCGAGGAAGCAGATGGTCGGGCCGTCCGGGGATTTGGCGGGGAACAGTTCCGCCGCCGGCGATTCTGGTTTCAACCACGCGGGACCCTGGACGGTGAGCATGGCCATCTGGATTGACTGCGGAGTTTCCGGTCGCGCTAGTCCGACGCGGGCCTTGGCGAGTTCGGTGTCCCAGAAGCTGAGGGTCTCCTTCCAGTCGGGGCGCTTGAGGGCGTAGAGCTGATCGACAATCCGGCGGGCGGCGTCGCCCCGGCCGAGGTCGAGATGGGCTTTGATGAGGTTGTTGCCTACTTGCAGGCCGTGCGTTGCCGGGTCGAAGTGCGGCTCGACCAGTTGCAGGATCTCGGGCAGGTGGCCGGCATTGCCGAGGTCGCCGCTGATCTGCATGAGGAGGTCGCCGGGCGCAGGCCGCGGCGCGCGGGAAAGGCTCTCGCGGTAGAGGGCGAGCGCCGCCCCCAGATCTTTTGATTTGAGGGCCGCACGCGCGAGCCAGAGCTGCGCCCGCCAACTGCCGGGCAACGCAGCCACACGCCGCATGGCGGCCAGTCCAGCTTCATCGCCGCCGCGCTCGCGATGGATGACCTCATACCAGCCGAAACCGTTGTCCTGGTTGGGGTCCAGCTCCAGCGCATGCCAGAGAATCTGTTCGGCTTGGGTGTCGTCTTTGCGCGTGGCATACACTTTGGCCAGATTGGTGAGAATGACTCCGGCCTCGCCGTGCCTGGAGATGAAGTCCCGAAACACCTTCTCGGCCCCATCGAGCCGATCCTCTTCCATGAGCACGATGCCCCAGACGCACGCGCCGCGAACCACGTCGGTGTCGATCTTGTAGAGTTGCCGGGCCGCGTCCACGACATCGGCGCGGAAGCCGTCGTTCAAAGCGCCGAGAATGACGCCATAGAGCCGGTCGGGATTGTTCCACTCGGACTGGATGGCACCGGGCAGGACGTTCTTCCGCCATTCGTCCTTGGAAATGAAAAGCTCGCGGCCGTACTTGTCGAACACCCGAATCATGTTCGGATCCTGCGCGGGGTCCTTGGGAGGCGGGACTTTCGCCGATGGCGCCTGGCG
>JBEBGK010000283.1:0-5379 GCA_040081515.1 Chthoniobacteraceae bacterium | reverse complement strand
TGGCCGACGTATCGGCACGACGCCGCGCGCAGCGGCGCGAGCGATCAGCCGCTCGCTGCCGATCTTGCCGCCACATGGGAAGCGAATCTCGGCGGACGCCTCAGCGCGATGACCATCGCGGATGGGAAGGCTTTCGTCTCGCAGGTGGATGAGCGCACGCTGCACGCGCTCGACGCCGCGACGGGCAAACCGGTGTGGCATTTCGCGGCCGGCGGGCGCATCGATTCGCCGCCGACTTACTGGAAGGGCCGCCTGCTCGTCGGCGGCATGGACGGCTGGGTGTACTGCCTGCGCGCGACCGATGGCGCATTGATCTGGCGTTTCCAAGGCGCGCCGAATTCCCGCCAGCACGGCGCATTTGAACAACTCGAGAGCGTGTGGCCGATTCACGGCAGCGTGCTCGTGGAGAACGACACGGTGAACTTTGTCGCGGGCCGCTCCGTCTTCCTCGACGGTGGCATGCGCTTCATCCGGCTCGATGCGGCGACGGGCAAGAAGCTCGCAGAGGTCGTCTATGACGACAAGGACCCGGAGACCGGCGGCGATTTCCAGGACCGTCACAAGACGCTCCAGATGCCCGTGGGCTTGAATGACATTCTATCGAGCGACGGCAAGGTGATGTATCTGCGCTCGCAAAAGATTCTCGCCGATGGCAAGCGCATCGAGATCGGACCGATCAGCGCGAATGCCGCCGAGCAGGGTGGCGCGCAGAAGGGCGACGGGCGCCATTTGTTCGCACCGATGGGCTTCCTCGACGACTCGTGGTTCCACCGCAGCTACTGGATCTACGGCAAGAACTTCGCGGGCGGACACAGCGGCTATTTTCAGGCCGGCAAATACACGCCCGAGGGCCGCATCCTCGTCCACGACGACAAGAACGTGTACGGCTACTCGCGCATGCCGCAGTATTACAAATGGACGACGACGATGGAGCACCAGCTCTTCTCCGCATCGAAGGAGGCGCCGGATGTCGCGGTGCAGGCCGAAGCGGGCGGCAGAAAGAAAAAGCAGGCCGCGAAAGCTGGCGCGAAGGCCGCAGCGGCGATGCCGAGCGTGAAGTTCGACGGCGAGAAGCTCCCGATCGCTGGCAGGCCGTTGACCGTGGAGGCATGGGTCCTCCCCGATGGACCGGACGGCGTGATCGCACAGCACGGCGGCGGCAACCTCGGCTACGCGCTCGCGTTGCAGGGAGGCGCGCCCGGATTTTCCATCCGCGCGGAAAAGACCACGACCACCGCGCAGAGTGCGCGCGTGCTCGACCAGGGCTGGCACCACATCGCCGGCGTCGTGACCGCAGAGAAGCAGATACGCCTCTACGTGGACGGCCAGCTCGCCGCGGAGACGAAAGTTCCCGCGCTCATCGCCACGCAGCCGCGGCTCGGCCTCGTTCTCGGCGACGGCGGCGGTTCGCTCGTGAGCGATTACGGCAAAGGCGCGCCCTACACCGGCCTGCTCGATCAATTCGCCGTCTGGACGCGCGAGCTGACGCCCGCCGAGATCGTCGATCACGCAAACGGCGCGAACTTCATCCAGCGCGGCAATGGCGCGCTCGTCGCATGCACGTTCGACAACGGCACCGCGAAGGACGACGCAGGCGGCACGCTCATTGGCGCGTTGAGCGGCGTCGAGACCGGCAAGGGCAAAGTCGGCGCGGCGCTGTGGTTCCGCAAAGCGGGCACCGCACCGTCCGTCCTCGCCGGCGCTGGCGGCAAAGGCGCGGCACCCGCGGGCGGACCGAAGTCCGGCAGCTTCGTCGAGCACCAGTGGAACGCGCAGTCGCCGGTCTTTGCCCGCGCCATGTGCATGGCAAAGGACACCGTCTTCGTGAGCGGCCCACCGGACATGATCGATGAGGAATACGCGTTCGAGCGCATGTCGCAAAAGGACCCCGCCATCTACAAGGACCTCGCCGCGCAGAGCGACGCGCTCGACGGCAAGAGCGGCGGCAGCCTGCTCGCCGTGAACACCGCGAAGGGCGAAATCGGAAGCACCGTGAAACTCGAGAGCCCGCCCGTGTGGGACGGCATGGCCATCGCGCAAGGCCGCCTCTACGTCGCAAGCCAGGACGGCAAGGTGCGCTGCTTCGGGAAGAAGTAGGATGAATCGCAACGCGCATCGGAGCCTCCGGGGAGCGCGCCCGCTTGCGTTGCTGTTCTTCTGCATCGGAACCGTCGCAGTTCACGCCTGCTCAATCCCGGTCTTCCGTTATGCGCTCGACCGCTGGCCTGCGGATCGTCTCCAACTCGAAGTCTCCCCTGCCGACGCGCAGAAGGAAGACGTCGCCAAGTACCTCCGGAATTTCACCGACAGCACGCCGCTCAATCTCAGCGTCGTGCGCTCGAAGGATGCCGCCGCGTCGCGCCTTTCCTATCCGCACGCCGAAGCGTCCGCCGTATCACCGTGGAGCGGATCGCTCGATGCCGCAGCCCTCGCGCAAATCACCGATTCACCCGCGCGCGCCGAGATCGTCCGGCGGACACTTGCTGGCGACTCCACCGTGTGGGTGCTCGTGGAGTCCGGGAAAAAGGAAGACGACGATCGTGCCGCCGCCTCAATCGAAAAGCGGCTGCGATACCTCGAACAAGCCTCGCAGCTTCCCCCAATCGATCCGAATGACCCCAGCAGCAAACTCGGACCCGGTCCCGCGCTCGGGGTGAAATTTTCCCTCGTCCGCATCCGCCACGACGACCCGGCCGAGCAGGTCTTCGTGAAAATGCTCGCCGGCCCAAAGGCCACCGAAGCGCCGTCGAAGGGCCCATGGTTCGCCGCAGTGTTTGGCCGCGGCCGCACCCTCGGCGCATGGCCCGCAGAGGGATTCGGCGACGAACAGATCGAGGAAGTGTGCTCGTTCCTCCTCGGCGCGTGCTCCTGCGAAGTGAAGCGCCTGAACCCCGGATGGGATCTGCTGGTCACGGCCGATTGGGACGAACAACTCCGCCTGGCTGAGGAAACCCGCCTCGCCGCACCGGTGGCGGAAGGACAGGCGGCCCCGCAACGCGCCACCGCGGTGGTTCCCGAGACCGTGACTTTTAACCCGCCCGCGCCGCCACTCCCGCCTGTTAAGGACACGGGCAAAAAGAAGTCGATGCTCCCGATGCTCGCCGCCGCGGTCGGTTTGCTTGCTTTGGTCGTCCTGTTGGCAAAGCTGCGGTTCACCCGATCATGACCCCGCTTCGCCGCCTCTTCCTGATCCTTTCCGTGGCAGGACTCGTTGCCGCCGGTTGGTTCCATCTGCGCGACACCGGCGTGCCCGGCGGACAGACGCTGACTGTCTATTGCGCCGCCGGTCTGAAGAAACCGGTCGAGATCATCGCCGGGCAATACCAACGGGAATCGGGCCTCCAGGTGCAGTTGCAATACGGCGGCACCGGCGCGCTCCTCAGTGCGATTCGCGTCGCGCAGAAAGGCGATCTCTTTCTCGCAGCGGATGACGCCGGGATCGTCGATGCCCGGAAATTCGACGCAGTTCGCGAGGTCATCCCATTCGTCCGGCAGCACCCGGTGATCGCCGTCCGCGCGGGGAATCCGAAAGGCATCCGTTCGCTCGCGGATCTCGAGCGCGACGGGGTGCGCTTCGCGCTGGCAAACCCCGAGGCAGCCGCGATTGGCCGCTCCCTGCGCAGGACGCTTGGCCAGAAATACGAGACGCTCGCCGCCCGCGCAGCCGTGCAAAAAACCACCGTGACCGAGATCGCGGGCGATCTGCATCTCGGCACTGTGGATGCCGCCATCGTGTGGGACTCGACAGTCCCGCAGTTCCCGGGACTCGAAGCCGTCGAGGTCGCGGAAATGGCCGGTGTCACTGAGAATGCAAGCGCGGCGATCCTGGCGAGTTGCAAGGAATCGGCAGCGGCGCTGCGGTTCGCACGCTACCTCGCGGCGCCGGAAAAGGGCGGCGCCATTTTCCAGCAACACGGCTTCAAGCATGTCGGCGGCGATCGCTGGGCGGAAAAACCGGAACTCATCCTCTACAGCGGCGGCGTGAACCGCCCGGCGATCGAGACGATCCTCAAGAAGTTCACCACGCGGGAAGGCGTCACGGTGACGACGGTCTTCAACGGCTGCGGCATCCTCTGTGCCACGATGAAAACCATGGGCGACGCGAGTGACCCGAAGTTTCCCGATGCCTACTACGCCTGCGACCTCTGCTTCGTGCCGCCCGTAGCCGAGCAGTTCCCCGAAGCCGTCGTTCTCACCGAGACAGACATCGGCATCGCGGTGAAAAAGGGCAACCCGCGAAACGTCCGCACGCTTGCCGATCTCGCGCAGCCAAATCTGAAGGTCGGCCTGTGCAACGCCGAGCAATCCACGCTCGGCTACATGACGCGCGGGATGCTCAAGTCATCCGGCCTGCTCGAGGGCATTCGCAAGAATGTCGTCGTCGAGGTGCCGACCGCGGACCTGCTCGTGAACCAGATGCGCGCAGGCGGACTGGAAGCCGCGATCGTTTATCGCGTGAACGCCGCGCCCGCCGCGGAGCACATCGACTTTCTCCCCATCCAGCATGCGGGCGCGAAGGCCGTGCAGCCGTTTGCAGTCCGGACGAGTTCACCGAACCGGCAACTCGCGGGACGGCTTCTGGATTTTCTCAAGGCCAACCGCGGCGACTTCGAGCAGGCGGGATTCCTCTGGCGCGGCAACGAGGCGCCGCTCAAGAGCAAGGACATCGTGGTGCCGGACTGGCTGAAGGATAAATGAGCCCCCTTTCCACGCGCGTCTCGCCGTTCTGGGTCTCACTGGCGGTCGTCACGGGATTCTATTTGCTGTTCCTGCTCGGCTTGCTGGGGTCGATGGCGACTTACACAACGCCGGGCCAGTTACGGGAGGCGCTGCTCTCGCCGGAAATCCGCTACTCGATCAAACTCAGTCTCTTCACGTGCACGGCGTCGGCCCTGCTCGCGCTGCTGCTCTCGGTGCCGGTCGGCTATCTGCTTTCGCGCGGGCGCTTCGCCGGCAAGCCGCTGCTCGATGCCGCGCTCGACATTCCCATCGTCCTCCCGCCGATGGTCGTCGGGCTCTGCCTGCTGATTTTCTTTCAGACACCCGTTGGCCGGCTCATCGACCGCGCGCTGCCGTTCACCTATACCGTCGCAGGCGTGGTGCTCGCGCAATTCGTCATCGGCGCCGCCTTCGCCGTCCGCACCATGCGCGGAGTGTTCGATCACCTCTCGTCCCGGCCCGAGGATGTGGCGATGACGCTCGGCTGCTCGCGCGGCCGCGCCGTGTGGCTCGTGACGCTGCCCTCGGCAAAGCGCGGAATGTTCGCTGCGTTCAGCATTGCATGGGCGCGAAGCCTCGGTGAATTCGGCCCCATCCTTGTCTTCGCCGGCGCGACGCGGATGAAAACCGAGGTGCTGCCGACGAGCGTCTTCCTCGAAC
>JBEBGK010000282.1:0-5384 GCA_040081515.1 Chthoniobacteraceae bacterium | reverse complement strand
GCCCACAGGTAGGTTTGGCGAGTGCGGTCCGAATAACCGCGCACACGCATGTCTTGATCCATGCGATCGTGGAACTGCCCCATCGCACGCCTCCAGCGACCGGGCGTCTCACGACCAGGCGGTCGCCTGGCGCGGTCCCGGACAGCTGAAGTGGATCAGAGGTGGCGCGTCACCTGCAGAACGCACGGCGGCACCACGCGCGTCTCGATCGCGGGTTCCACCGCGAAGCGGTTTCGTTCAATGCGGTGTTAGGCGGCCCCGCTTGGACGGATGACTCCGTGGAGCGAACCGGGGTAGCCAAGGGATGTCGATCGGAATGAGACAGAGGTTGGCGCGCCGCCTGCCGCCTGGTTGAGCGAAACGAAAGGCCCCCCGCCGCCTGCGCGACCAAAGCGCGCATCGCTCTCGCTGTATTTCGGCAATCCCGCTCCGATGAGCGCGTCGTCGTCGCGGCAGATATCAACCTCGCCTGCTTCGGTCGACGGGTGCCATGGCCGCCATCCAGTGATGTCAACGAACGTCGGTCGCCCGGGTTCCCCTTCGTATCGCGTCGCGAATGCCCCGTCCGGGTCCGCGCCGCGCAGGCGCGCGACGAACTGCTCCCACCCTTTGTCTCGCGCCAGGTTTGATGGAATGAGGGTTTCGCCCGCTGGTGATGCCTCGATATCCTGAATCCATTGTTCGAGCCATTGGTGGACATTGCCGCCGACATCGCAGGCGGCGCCAAGGATCGCCCTGCCTTCAGGAGTCTGACGCAAGAGGACGAGGTGGCCCATGGCCGGGTCGGCCTGGGTACGAAGAATTGCGCAAAGCCGGAGATTCGCCGCCGCTTCCGCCGCGGAGATGGGTACGCAACGGAAACCATCGTCGAGGGCGGGAATGGCTTTCTTGATGGTGCCGGAGCTCATGAACTGGTTAGAGGACCGCAAGGTGTCTGCCAGTTCCAGCGGTCCGCCGCAACTCCGGCGGCGTTTTTTCTTGCTGCCCGGTGGCACGATGCGAAACACACGCAATGCGGGTTGTCGCCGTGCTCTTGATGTCTGGCGTTTTATTCGCCACGGGCCATCTTGCCGAAGGCGGCGCGGCGACATTTGCGGAAAGCGAGGCGATCGCGAAGTTGCAGGCGATGGACCTTTTTCCCGATCTGGAGAAGGAGGGGTCTGAATTGAATCGCGCTGTCGCTGCGGAGGTCGCGCGGATCGAGCGGACTGATCCGGGCTTTTTCAAGCAGCCCGGATGGCCGGTGTTCATCGCGCGCCATGTTGCCAACCGCATCGGCCTGAAGCCGCGAACGGTGGCGGAGATTCGGGCCAGCGTGGAGGAGAAGTATGGCGCTGGTCCGGACGCGATTCAGCAATTGCATGGGATTCGGATTATTGAGGCGAAATTCAGCACGGGGACGGAATGGGTGGATGTCTCCAGAAAGATCGCTGCGCGTGTATCGCCGGACGGTCTGGTGGTGGATTGCGACCAGTCGCTCGCGCCGACGCTGGCGGACGAGCGCGAGTTCGAGCGGCAGAGCGAGGAGGACGACGCGGAGTACTGGAAGCGTCAGCGCGAGATGCTGCAGGCAGCCGCGAATGCGCGCGGGGGCAGGTCACTCTTTCGTTTGCAGTTCGAATTGCACAGCGAGCGGGTATCGATCGATCTGAAAGACGGTGAACGGCTCACGATTTCCGGCGAGGGCAATGTCACCGTTTCCGCGATCGCGCCTCCTGCCGGCCTCGCCCGCGAGAAATCTCCTGCCACCAGTCCCGGCAAGAAACGGACGCAGGTCGAGGACGCCTTGCCTTTGGAAAATGGCAGGATTCCTACAAAAGGGACTGCAGGCGGGCGGAAACCGTCTTCGCGGCGTTGAGCGTCAGGCGCCTTTCAGGAAGCCACGCCAGCGATCGGCGGCTTTGGCTCGGAATTCGCCGGTGAGCGTGAACGGGATCTGGCTTGCAAGCGGCACGACTTTCTCACCGGCCCGCAGGCAGAAGAGTTGCTTCGCGGTCGGCAGGCCCACGATGACATCGAGCCAAGGGGACGCAATCGGCACGATGTAAAGTTGAGGAGCGCTGGCGGGGATGTGCTCTGCCAGAAAATCGTGCCAGAAGCGGTGTGACGCGAAAGGTCTGCCCGGAATGGCTGGCACGCGGATGTGCTGTGGCTGGCCATTGAACTGCCCCAGCTTCAAATTGATCCGCGTCCGGGCGATGCCGGTCGCTCCGAGGGGCGCGAAGTGACTCTCCGCGGAATAGGCGATTCTGGCCGATGCCTCGGACGATGGATCCAGTCCAAGGTCGCCTGCAAACTCAATCTTCGGCGTCTCTTCGATCGGGGGAGCGTTCAGCAAGAGCGCGGCCGAATGTCGCGCTTGAGCGATGAGCCGGCGGACGTCGTCGGCAGACGTGGTCGCGCGGCAGGATTGCTCGAGTTGATCAAGCAGCGGGACGAGGTCGGGGAGTCTGGACTGCGTGCGGTTCGAAAAGTGCGCGCACACTACCATGGGGTACTTCGTGCGCCCTTTGCCATCGCTCGACGACCAGAGCTTTCCCACGAGGGCGTCGCGCCCGTCCATCCATACGAAAATGTGACGGAACTCCGCGAGCGCCTCAGCGGATGGAAGTGCCTCCCACAGCCCCGCGTCGACCACGCCGCCGATTCCCTGGACGTAGATGTATTGCTTGGCCGCGATCAACGGCTCGGAGTCGAGCCCGAGATCGTCGAGATGATCGTTCCAGCCGGGGTGTTTGCCGAATGCTCCGAAGTGCGCGGAAGGCGTCCGGTTCCCGATGAGGCTTCCGACCTTGGAACTGATGTCAGCGAGCCAGCCGGGCATTGGGTCACCGGAGTTTGCCAGTCACGCTGCTTTTCTTCGGGCCTGGCGGAGGAGGGCGCGGGATCTCGCCATCGAGTTGCACGTTGAACGGCAACCCGCCGATCGAGTGCACCCCGGGGCGCCGGGTATCGAGCGAGCCCGATGTGCTTCTGCCATTGACCGGATCGCGCAGGCGAATGGTTACCCCGCCCCCGCTGTACGGGACAGTGATGGAGAAGGATTCGCCCTTGAAGATGTTTGCGGATCTGCCGCCGCCCTCGACGATGTGCCACTTGTAGTCGCCCGGACTCGTCAGGACGATCCTCACACTCAGCTTCTTGAATTGCTCGACATACTGGTCATACGCGATCCCCGCGGCCTTCATGGCCTCGAAGTCGGAAAGCAGCAAGGTGAGCTTCGTCTTCGCGGTTGGTTCGACTTTTTGGAAATCGGGCGAAGCCAGGTCGAGTTTCCATTTGTCGATGAGTAGATCGGCCTCCTTGCGCTCGGCGGCCGTCATCCGGCGGCCTGCCTCGCTGACGAGCGGTTCGAAAAAGACCCCCTCCAGCTTCGCGAGAGTCTGGGCGAGATAGGCCGTCGAGATGGCACCGAGGCGACGCTCTTCGGCGATCTTCAGAAGTGCATTACAAGTCTCGACGACGCTCGGGCTGTCCTTCGCAGCGGGGTTGGAAACCTTCAGTTGAATCTTCGGCAACTGGCCCCGAATCCCGTCAATCTCCTTCAGCACGGTGCTGTAGGGCGCCCAACTTTTGCCGATGAGGTCGTCGAACTTGTCCGTTTTGAAGGCGACATCCGCAGCCTCCTGATAGGTGGCAAAGCGGACCTCGTAGATACGACGGTGATCCCCGAAGTTGTCGAGATACGTGTCGAGTTGCGTCAGTTCCTCCCGCTCCTTTTCGTTGAACGTCTGCTGCACCTGCTCAGCGAGGTTTTTCAGCGTCTTCTCGAGTTCGTCGTCCACTTGCTTGAACAGCTTTGCTGTGGGATGGGCGAGGTGCGGCTTTACGGCGTCCCGCAGCAGTTGGAAGTTGGCCGTCGAGCGACTCTGACTTGAGGAAACCACCTGCTGGTAAGCCGACACCATCGATATTTTCTCACCCGTGATGAGTTTGTCGGCGGTGGCGGCTTTGAATTTCGCATCGAAGCCGGATTTGACGGTTGCGAGTTGCGCCAGCAGCGTGGTGAGTTTTTCGTCCTTTTGCTTCGTCTCGCCGGGACCTGACGCAGTGGAATCCATTTCGGTCTCGATCTCGCGGAACTTGCGAAGGTCGTCCCGCATGCGCGCAATCTTTGCAGCGCTCTCGAGCTGTGTCTGGACGTTTTCACCCGCAAGAGCCCGGAGGCGGCCCAATCCTGCCTGGATGGGAGCGTTCTGCACGAGCGTGGAGGACCCAATCGCGAGGCGCTCCGGGACCCATGTGGCTGTAGGGTTGGCAGTGTACGTCGTCGTGAAGCCTGCTCGAAGCTGCTTTAGCTTTTCCTCGTCGGCTGGCGCCTTGCTGGCGGTGATATATTGCAGCAAAGGAAGCATGACCACGTCCGGGAGGTCGTCGATTTTCCCGGCGATGGACACCTTGTCGGATTCGATCCTCAGGAGCCCGGCGAGTGCACGCGCCTCGCGTTCGAGGCGGGAGTCTCCGCCTTCGCCCGCGTCGATCGCGTTCGCGACCGCTTCATTCTGCATCCGGTAACGCGCGCCTTGAATGAGCGGATAGACGACGCTGGCTTCGTAAACAATTCGCTGCGCCTTGAGGCGGTCCTGATCGAGATTCGCGGCCTTCAGCATTGGGCGATAGACCCAGCCGGTTTCGACCGGTTTGGTAGCCACGTCCCTGAGCTGGTCTTGGTAGGTAAGCAGAGGCAGACGGCGCTCGCCCACTGCCACGGGTGGTTCGGCACCATGGAATCGCATCACGGTGTCGCCAGGTTTGTCGGGCTGAACGATGGGCTTCCACCGCGCGTCCTTCCAGTCGTCCTGATTTTTCGCTGCCGCCCAGAGATCGCTGTGGCGCTTGATGCTGTCGGCGAATTGCTGGTACGAGTAGAAGGTGAAGCCGACAAAGGTGAACGCAAGTAGGCTGGCTGTTCCCCAGAGGAGCAGCCCGCGCTTGCGGAGCATCTTCTTGGTGTCGGTCGCCCGCGTGACGAGGCCGCGCTCGCGGAAGACCTTTTCCGTAAAGATGTCGCGGAGAAAGTAGGCGCGCTCCTTTTCCCAGACCTTTGCTTCCGAGAGCTGGTCCGCGCTGAGGCCGAGCGCCTGGGCGAGTTCTTGATCGAGCGCGGCACCCTCGCGCATGGAACTGGTAAAGTAGATGCCGCGGAGGAAGAGCGGCTTTGGTGACCACGGGCCGGCGACGAAGATCTTCTCAAGGTATTGCCTGAGGCGTGGAGCCAGGAGCTGAATGCTTTGCGGCAGGGAATAAAGAGCGTCCACTTCATCCGTCCGCCGTTCCTCGCCCTTCTGTGGGACGGGATCGCGGAGGAGGCTCAGGCGGCGTTTCTTGATCCGTTGCACGACGGTGGCGAGATGGTCCGTGACGCGGTCGGGCGCGAACGGAGC
>JBEBGK010000281.1:0-5392 GCA_040081515.1 Chthoniobacteraceae bacterium | reverse complement strand
GTCGAGGATGTTGTTATACGAGAGTTCCTTGCCGTGGAGCTTCTCGAAATACTCGTCCCACCTGCCGTAGAGCGCGCCGGCCTGGTGAGGATTCTCGCCATAGCGAAGCTGCGCGACGAGCGGCTCGCACAGGCTGAATGACGACGAGCACTCCTTCTCCTTGTTCAGGAAATTCGCAATCGCACCGTCGTATTTCGAGGTGGTGACGAAGACCTTGATGCCCAGCCGCTCGCGGAGCTGCAGCGTCGTCGCACCGTCGTTCGCTTTCATCGCGTCGATGACTTCCGCGTAATCCGTCGGGTCCACCACCACCGTCACGCTGCGGTAGTTCTTCGCCGCGCTGCGGAGCATCGAAGGACCGCCGATGTCGATCTGCTCGATGGCCTCCTCCAGCGTCACGCCCTCCTTCGCCACGGTGGCTTCAAATGGATACAGATTCACCACCACGAGATCGATCGGCTCGATGCCATGCTCCTTTGCCTGCGCCACGTGCTCCGCATTGTCGCGGAGATGCAGCAGGCCGCCATGGACCTTCGGATGCAGCGTCTTCACGCGCCCGTCCATCATTTCGGGGAAGCCGGTGTATTCGGAGATCTCGGTCACCTTCACCTTCTCCTTTTGCAACAGCTTCGCGGTGCCTCCGGTCGAGATGATCTCGACCCCCATTGCGGAGAGTTCCTTTGCAAAGGCCACGAGGCCGGTCTTGTCCGAGACGGAAATGAGCGCGCGGGTGATTTTCATCGAAGGGCGCGGAGGCTAGCAGTGCGCAATGGAGGGTCAAGCGGCGCGCCCCGCCGCCGATTTCTGGCGCGCCTACGACGCGTGGAAGGCGAAGCAAAAGTAGTCCCACGCTTCAGCGTGCCATGCCGCGTGATGGCAGCTTGCGGCCCAACCCGGCATCCGTGCGCGCAGTCCCGGAGTCACGGTCTTGCACGCTGAAGCGTGGGACTACATTTCTCCCGCTGCGCGAGAGCGCGACCTTGCAGAGCATCGAAGCCGACGCCTACCCCGGCGAAGGCTTATCGGACTTTCGGGGCGCGCGCCCCGTCGCCGAATTCTGACGCGCCTACGACGCCCATCACGCCAAAGACAAGAAGTGAGCGGAAGGCTTGCGGATTTCCGCGAGGCCACTAGCTTGCCCGCCATGAGCCACACGGAACTCATCGAGATCGTTGACCGCACAACGCCCGAGGATCGGCTTTTCCTGAGCGCCTACCTCGAACACCTCGCTTGTGCGGCCGACCCCGAGCATGGACGCGAACTGGATCGCCGTCTGGAATCCATGCGTGCAGGCAACGAGGTGAGCCTCGAAGATGCGCGAAAGCTCCACGATGCACTCGCCGCACGCGGACTGTGAGCGCAGGCTGACGGCTGGCGGTGGATTCCGAGGCGCTGCATTTTCTCCTCGCGGCGAGAGGACTCGAACGCGTGATGGTGCTCGATGGCCTGGACAAGCTCGTGCAGGCACCCGATCAGCCGTGCGATTTCACGGAGCGTTCACCGAATCAAAGAAACTACAGCGTGAAGGTGATGGGGCGGTTCATGGTCACCTACTGGCTCGATCTGGAGAAGATCGTGCGCGTGGTGAGGATAAGCCGGATCAAGAGCCAGTGAGCTGGTGAAGGGGGTCGTCAAGCTGCCCCGGCTCGAAATGCTGCATAGCGACGTGCTGCCGGCGGCCCTGCTGCCGCTGCCCGAGAGAGCGACCTTGCAGAGCATCGAAGCCGACGCCTACCCCACCGAAGGCTTGTGGGACTCCTGGGGCGCGCGCCCCGTCGCCGAATTCTGGCGCGCCTACGACGCGTGGAAGGCGAAGCAAAAGTAGTCCCACGCTTCAGCGTGCCATGCCGCGTGATGGCAGCTTGCGCCCGAATCCGGCATCCGCGCGCGCAGTCCGGGTCGCACGCTTTTGCACGCTGAAGCGTGGGACTACTTTGCGAGAGCCCGACCTCTCAGCACATCGCCGCCGGCCCCGGCCCCGGCGAAGGCTCCCAAGGCGCGCGCCCAATCCCGGCGGGCGCAAAGAAATCTTGGCCGGGTGGGTCATTCGGGGATGGCCAAGCCGGGGCACCCTGCCTTAGGCTCGTGCTTCTTCACATCACCCAAATCCCAACCATGAATCAGGAACCCAGACTCATCATTCCCAATCAACTCGATCGCCGCAGCTTCCTGCGCCGGACCGGTGCGGCGCTCGGCGGCGCGGCGTTTGCCGGCGCTCTATCGCCCGAGCGGTTCGCCCTCGGCGCAAAGGCCGTCGGCGGCGACGAACTCAAGCTCGCGATCGTCGGCTGCGGCGGACGCGGCTCCGGCGCGGCAGGGCAGGCGCTTTCCACCTCGAACCTCGGCCCGGTGAAGCTCGTCGCGGCGGCGGATGTCCATGAGGATCGGATGGACTCCGCGCTCAAGAACCTCCAGGCCAAGCACGGCGACCGCGCGAATGTGGCGAAGGAGAATCAGTTCATCGGCTTCGACGCCTACAAGAAGGCGATCTCGATGGCGGATGTGGTCATCCTTTCCACGCCGCCCGGCTTCCGTCCGATGATGTTTGAGGAGGCGATCAAACAGGGCAAGCATGTCTTCATGGAGAAGCCCGTCGCGACGGATCCCGCGGGCGTGCGCAAGGTGCTTGCCGCCGCGAAAGTGGCGAAGGAAAAGGGCCTGAAGGTCGGCGTCGGGCTCCAGCGGCATCACCAGAAGGGCTACATCGAGACGCTCAACCGGCTTCACGACGGCGCCATCGGCGACATCACCTCGATGCGCTGCTACTGGAATGGCAACACGCCGTGGGTGAAGAAACGCGAGGATCTCGAGAAGCAGTATGGCCGCAAGCTCACCGAGATGGAGTATCAGATGCGGAATTGGTACTACTTCACGTGGATCTGCGGCGACCACATCGTCGAGCAGCACATTCACAACCTCGATGTGATCAACTGGGTGAAGAAGGGCTACCCCGTCAAGGCGCAGGGAATGGGCGGCTGCGAGGTCCGCAAGGGGCCCGATTACGGCGAAATCTTCGACCACCACGCGGTCGAGTTTGAATACGAGGACGGCTCGCGCTGCTCGAGCTTCTGCCGCCACATCGTCGGCTGCTGGAACTCGGTGAGCGAGGCCGTGCAGGGCACCAAGGGCCGTTGCGACGTGAGCCGTCACGTGATCACGCCCGCGAGCGGCGATCCGTGGCGCCACAAGAACGAAGGCGACAAGGATCCCTACCAGCAGGAGCACGACGATCTCTTCGACGCGATCCGCAACAACAAGGAATTCAACGAGGCGGAAAACGGCGCGATGAGCAGCATGACCGCCATCCTCGGCCGGCTCGCCACCTACGGCGGCAAGGAGATCGAGATGGACAAGGCGCTCAAGAGCGAACTGACCATCTTCCCGAAGAACCTCGCGTGGGATGCGGAGATGGCAGTGAAACCCGGGCCCGACGGCATCTACCCGCGGGCCATCCCGGGCAAGACGGTCGTCATCTAGCCCCGCAGAAGCGCTCTGTTTCGTTCGCGCCCCGCGCCCGGTTTTTCCGGCGCGGGGCGCTTCCATTTTTCACCATCGTGCGGCTCCGTCCGGCGGCGGAAGTTTTTCCGAATGGATGCCGCGACACCGATGCCGTAAGGATGCCCGGATGAAACAATGGCTCCATGCTCTTGCTTTGCTCTTCGCGGTCGCCGTGCGCTGCAATGCGCTCGACGATGAAGCCCTGGCCGTGATCGGCAGGCGTGTGTGGCAGAACGAATGCGGAGGCACGCGCGACGGGCTGACCTCGTGGAATCGCGGGGAGAATTTTGCGTCGCTGGGGATCGGTCATTTCATCTGGTATCCGAAAGGGGTGAACGGTCCGTTCGACGAGAGCTTCCCGGACCTGGTAAAGTTTCTCGGAGCGAATGGGGTCAACGTGCCTGCCTGGCTGGCCCCCGGCGCGGATTGTCCGTGGACGACCCGCGAGGAATTTCAAGCGGCGTTCGAGGGCGCGAGGATGAAGGAATTGCGCGCACTGCTGGTTTCGACGCTGAAGTTGCAGAGCCGTTTCCTCGCGCAGCGGATGGAGCGCGCATTGCCAAAGCTGCTTGCCTCGGCGCCTGCGAACCGCCGCGAGCATGTGCGGGCGCAGTTCGAGCGGCTGGCGGCGACGGGGAAGGGGACGTTCGCGCTGATCGATTACGTGAACTTCAAGGGCGAGGGGACGAACCCGAAGGAGCGCTACCATGGCGAAGGCTGGGGGCTGCTGCAGGTGCTCGACGGCATGGATGCCGGTGCACGCGATGCTGCCCGCGCGTTCGCCAGTTCGGCGGGTCGCGTCCTTGCTCGGCGGGTGGAAAATTCGCCGCCGGAGCGGAACGAGTCGCGATGGCTGCCCGGATGGACGACCCGCGTGAATGCCTATGCAAAGTGACCAAAGCTCGACCGTGGAATGGATCCCGCTAACGTGACGGAGCCCAATCATGTCCCAGCCGCCTGACACCGCGCAGAAGCGCGTCCTCATCTTCATCGTAGCCTACAATGCCGAGAGAACCATCGGCAGCGTGCTGAACCGGATTCCGCCGGCGCTCCGGCGTCCCGGGGTCGAGGTGCTGATCATCGACGACTCGTCGAAGGACGCGACCTTCGCCGCGGGCCTCAAGCACGAGGATCGCGAGGGAGACTACCGCATCACCATCCTGCGCAACCCGGAGAACCAGGGCTACGGCGGCAACCAGAAGCTCGGCTATCACTACGCGATCGAGAACGGATTCGACATCGTCGCGCTCGTCCACGGCGACGGCCAGTACGCGCCCGAGAAACTCCCGGAGCTGCTCGAGCCGCTCGTCAAGGGCGAGGCCGATGCGGTGTTCGGTTCACGGATGCTGCGAAAGCAGGATGCGCTCGCGGGTGGCATGCCGGTTTACAAATGGATCGGCAACCAGGTGCTCACCACCTTCCAGAACCTCATGCTCGGGACGCAACTGAGCGAATTCCACAGCGGCTATCGGCTCTACTCGGTCGCGGCGCTGCGAAAAATTCCCTTCGAGCGAAACGCGAACGATTTCCACTTCGACACCGACATCATCATCCAGCTCCACTACGCGGGCCTGCGCATCTTCGAGATCCCGATCCCCACTTTCTACGGTGACGAAATCTGCCACGTGAACGGGCTGAAGTACGCGTGGGACATCTTCAAGACGATGTTCCGCGCCAAGCTGCACAGGAAGAACCTGCTCTACGATCGCAAGTTCGACATCGGGCCGGTCGAGGAGACATACGATCTCAAGGTGGGCTTCCGCTCGTCGCACACCGTTGCCCTCGGCGCGGTGAAGAAGGGCGGGCGCGTCCTGGACATCGGCTGCGGGCGCGGTCACGTCTCGGAACTCATGGCGAGGGAGGCGGCCGAGGTGGTGGGGCTCGACCAGTATGT
>JBEBGK010000280.1:0-5402 GCA_040081515.1 Chthoniobacteraceae bacterium | reverse complement strand
CGGACTGGCTGAATGCGCCGGATGCGCGCATGGCCGACCCGGGGCAGCGCGCGCAGGTGGTGGAGAAGGCGCGCATTTTTTCCGAACAACGCAAGGCGGCGGCGCAGGCGAGGGCGGCGCAACTCGGGCTGCCGCAGCGCCAGGTGTTTGCCAATGGCCGGGTGATCGAGATCGCGGATTTCGTCGGCGCCGAGCCGGTGTATTTTACCACGCACAACGCGAGTGCCGCGATCTCGACGGGGGCGAATCTGTTGCAGGCGGCGCCTTATTCGGTGAATGGGACGGGGTTCACGGTCGGTGTGTGGGATGGCGGCGGGGTGCGGACGACGCATCAGGAATTGAACGGGCGCGTGACGATCGTGGATGGCGCGGCGCTCGGAGATCACGCCACGCATGTGGCCGGCACGATCGGGGCGGTGGGCTTCTCGGCAGCCGCCAAGGGGATGGCCCCGGCGGTGAGGGTGGATTCCTATGAATGGACGAGCGACAAGAGCGAGATGACCGGGCGCGGTGCTTCCTTTCCCGGGGAGGCGGGGAAGATTTATGTGAGCAATCACAGCTACGGCATCATCAGCGGATGGAATTACACGGGACCGAGTTCGCCGGTCTGGACGTGGTATGGCTCCGGGACGACGGCCACGGGCATTGAGACGGATTTCGGAATGTATAACACGGCCGCCCGCGACACGGACTCGATGGCGTTCAGTCTGCCGTATTACCTCATTTTTCGCAGCGCGGGAAACGAGCGGAACAACAATCCTGCGACCGGCCAGCCGGTTTCGTTGACCACCAGCACGGCAACCGCCGTCGCGTATGATCCGGCGCTGCACCCGGCGGGCGACGGGGTTTATCGCGGGAATGGTTACGACACGATCGGGTATGATGCGATTGCCAAGAATGTGGTGACGATCGGCTCGGTGGGCGATGCGGTGAACGGCGCAATCCGGGAGCCGGTGAATGCATACATGTCGTCGTATTCCTCCTGGGGGCCGACGGATGACGGACGGATCAAGCCGGATCTCGTGGCGAACGGTGAACAGGTCGAGTCGTCGCTCGCCGGCAGCAACAGCGCATACGGAACCTACAACGGGACGAGCATGGCGACGCCGAATGCGTGCGGCTCCGCGGCGCTGCTCATCCATTGGTGGGACAAGCTGTTTCCCGGGCACGCGATGCGCGCGAGCACGCTGAAGGCGCTGCTCATTCACACGGCGGATGATCGGGGCAACGCAGGGCCGGATTATCAGTTCGGCTGGGGGCTCATCAATGTGAAGGCGGCGGCGGATCTCGCGCAGGCCTACAAGAACAGCCCGGGCACGAGGCGCGTCATCGAGGATCAGATCACGACGAGCGCGATCACGCGCAGCTACACCTTCACGTGGGATGGGAGCAGCCCGATCCGCGCGACGCTTTGCTGGACGGATCCCGCGGGGACGTCCACGACGACGAGCGATTTCCGCACGGCGCGGCTGGTGAACAACCTGGACCTGAAAATCAACGGCCCGGGCGGCTCGCTGCATCAGCCGTGGGTGATGCCGTTCGTCGGGACGTGGACGGTGGGGAATCTCTCCGCGCCGGCCGTCACGGGCGTGAACAACACGGACAACGTGGAGCAGGTGCTTGTTTCCGCGCCGCCCACAGCCGGAATTTACACGGCGGTGGTGACGTATTCCGGGACGCTCACGAATGGCGCGCAGAATTTCTCGCTGATCCTCAGCGGTGGCGTGGCCAGCGCGAGTGCGCCGGCGCCGACCGCCTCGGCGGTGTCGCCGAACACAGGCGACACGGGGACGATGACCCTCACGTTCACCGGCGCCGGATTTCTTGCGGGCGCGAATGTGAAACTGACGAAGACCGGCCAGGCGGATGTCATTGTGACAGGGCAGGAGATTCTCGGAGGCAGCGCGAGATTTCGCGTCAATGTCGGGGGCATGGCATCGGGATTGTGGAATGTCGTGCTGACGAATCCGGACGGGCAAAGCGTGACGCTGCCGAACTCGTTCACCATCTCTGCGCCCATCTGGCAGGAATTTCTTGAAACGGGTGCCGTCGGGTGGACGCACAGTCCCACGTCGCCCTACACGACCGACAACTGGGCGCTGATCACCGCGCAGAGCCGCTCGGCGACCCACTCGTATTTCGCCTCTGGGCCGTCCTCGGCAAACGTGCAGGATCTCTATTCGCCGTCGATTTTCATTTCCGCAGGCGCGGCGGGGCTGCGGCTGACGTTCTGGCATCGCTACGCCTTTCAGGGCAGCAGACGCGATGGCGGTGTGCTGGAGTTTTCCATCAACGGCGGCGCTTGGTTCGATGTGACGTCGTCGGGTTCCGGGGCGGCGTTCGTGTCGGGGGGCTACAATGGGGCGCTGAACAGCAGCAGCAATCCCCTCAACACGCGGCAGGCGTGGACCGGGACGAACAACACGGCATTCACACAGGTGATCCTCGATCTCACCGACAGCGCCAAATACGCCGGCAAGACGCTCCAGATGCGCTGGCGGCTCGCGACGAACACCGGCACCGCGAGCACCGGTTGGTGGCTCGATGATTTCACGCTGGCCGGTGCGACCGCCGCGAATCTTCCGCCGACGGTCACCGTCCCCGCGGATGCGAACCCGCTCGTCGTGAGTGGCACAACGACGCAACTTTCCGTCGGCGCGACGGACGATGCCGGGGAGCCCGCGCTCTCCTACACATGGTCTGTCGCAGGCGGGACCTTCGAGCGGCCTGTGAGCTTCAGCGAAAACGGGACCAACGCGGCGAAAACAACGACGGCCACCTTCGCGATCGCCGGCAACTACACCTTTGCCGTCACCGTGCGCGATGCCGCGGGGCTCACCGCCGCCGACACCGTGGATGTGGTCGTCAATCCGACCGCCACGGCAGTGACGGTGACGCCGCCCGGCGCGACGGTGCCCTACGACGGTTCGCAGGCGTTCAGCGCGAGTGTGCTCGATCAGTTCAATGATCCGCTCGCCGTACAGCCGGGCGTCACATGGAGCGCGACCGGTGGCGGGAGCATCAATGCGGGCGGCACGTTCACGGCCGCGACGGTCGGTGGCCCGTACACCATCAGCGCGACGAGCGGCAGCATTGTCGGAACGGCGACCGTCTCCGTATCGAAGGCGGCGGCGACGGTGACGCTCGGGAATCTCTCGCAGAGCTACAACGGCACGCCGCGCGTTGCGACCGCGACGACGATCCCTGCCGGCCTGGCGGTGTCATTCACCTACGATGGCGGCGCGACGGCGCCGGTGGATTCCGGCAGCTATGCGGTCGTGGCGACCGTGAACGATGCGAACTATGCGGGCACCGCGAGCGGCACGTTGAATGTTTGGGGCCAGTCCCTGGCCGACTGGCGCGCGCAGCATTTCAGCGAAGCGAACATTCTTGCGGGGCTCGCGGAGGATGATGCGGACCCCGATCGCGACGGATTGCGGAACCTTGCCGAATATGGACTCGGCACGAACCCGCGCGCTCACACGCCGCAGTCCGCTTTGACATTGGACGGCTCGGGCCTGTCGCTCACATTCACCCGCCCTCGGGCTCTGCCCGACGTGACCTACGGCGCGGAGTCATCGGACGGGCTCGGCACGTGGAACCCGCTCTCGATCGAGTTGCTCATCGACGGTCCGATCCAGACTCTCCGCGCCCGCGATGCGATCATCGACGGCAACCCGGCCTGCCGTTTCATCCGCCTGCGATTCACGCGCTGAGCTCGGGCCGCACGCCCTGCCCGGCAACCTGTCGAAAAACGGCCGGCGCGCGGCTCTTACCTCTTTGTCTTGCTCATGCTCATGCTCTTTTCCAGAGGCGTGAAGGAGAAAAGCCGGAGCAACAGCAGGACAAAGAGTCAGACGATCAGCGTTTTTCAACAGGCTGCTCAGGGATTGTGTCCGCGGTCCGGAGGGGATACGCTCACGCCATGAAAATTCCCTCCCTCGGTTCGCTCGTCGTTGGTGTATTGCTCCCTGTATCGTTTGTCTGTGCGGAGGCGCCCGCAAATTGGGCCGCGACGGTCGCGCTGCCTGCCGCGGAAAAGCCGGTGGCGCTCTTCAATGGGAAGGATCTCGCGGGTTGGAAGAGGAATGAAAAATACTGGTCGGTGCAGGACGGGGTGATCGTCGGGAAGAACACCGCGGAGAACGCGCCGAAGGCGAGCACCTACCTTTTGAGCGAGGGGAAATTCCGCGCGATCCGGCTGCTGTTCGAGGGCAAACTGGTCACGAGCGAGATGCACAGCGGCGTCTCGCTCTGGGGTTCGGCCGTGGAGAAGGAGGGCGATCCGCACAGTTACATGGGTCATCTGGTGATGTTCCCCTCGGGATGGGGCTTCTGGGATCTCTATCGGCGCAACAGCATCTACAAGGACGACGGGCGCGCCAAGAAAGCCGGGCGTCAGCACGACTGGAACCAGATGGAGATCCTCGCGCAGCCGCCGCGCATCCGTTTCGCGGTGAACGGCCAGCTCGTCGCCGACTGGATCGATCCGAAGCCCGAGCTGTGCGGCGAGGGCCCGATCGGCCTTCAGCTTCACTCGAACAAAGTGGCGCAGGAGGTTCATTTTCGCGGGCTGATCCTCGTGCAAAATCCGGAGGACCGGATGGTGACCGTGAGCGCGGCCGCGCCGGCCAGGTGATCCGGGGATGAGTCCCAACCGGCTGCGGCGGATGTGGTGGAGCGTCTGGTTGCTGTCGCTCCCGGTGCTTGTTCCGGGTGCCTGCGCCGGGGCGGGCCGGCCGAACATCCTGCTCATCGTCACCGATGATCAGCGGGCCGACACGATCCACGCGCTGGGAAATGAGCGGATCGAAACGCCGAATCTCGATCGACTGTTCGGGAAGGGGACCGTCTTCACACGGGCATACGCAGCGTACCCGATCTGCCATGTGAGCCGCGCGGAGATCCTCACGGGCTGCAGCGCCTTTCGCGCGCTTCCCAAGTATCCTGCCGGACCGATCGATCCGGCGCTCCGGACATTCGCGCAGGCATTTCGCGAGGGCGGATACCGGACGTGGTACGCGGGAAAATGGCACAACGATGGTCTGCCCCGGCAGCGCGGATACGAGGCCACGCGTGGGCTCTTTACCAGCGGTGGTGCGGCCGGTCGGAGCCAGCCGGAAACGGACGGGCGCGGGCATCCGCTCACGGGCTATCGGGGATGGACGTTCAAGACCGACGAGGGGAAGGTTGAGATCGAGAAGGGAATCGGCCTGACGCCGCGGAGCAGCGAATACATCGCGGATGCCGCAATCGAGTTCGTGAGTGCGAGCAAGAAGGAGGAGCCCTTTTTTCTGCACGTGAATTTTACCGCGCCGCATGACCCGCGCCTCTGGCCGGCGGGGCAGGAGCACCGCTACGATCCCGCGCGGATTCCGCTGCCGCGGAACTTCGCCGCACAG
>JBEBGK010000279.1:0-5405 GCA_040081515.1 Chthoniobacteraceae bacterium | reverse complement strand
TCTCGGTCGCCGCGCCCCCGCCGGAGAAATTGCTCATCAACATCCTCGACCCGAACGTGGACATTCAGCCGGGATTCCACGCCTACACATGCGCCCTCACGACCGGCGAGGAACTCTACGGGCTGGTCGCCGCCGAGACCGGCAACAGCATCACGATGAAGCTCACGGACGGCACCATGCGAACCGTCCCACGCGCCCAGATTGCATCGTTGAAAAGTGCCAGCGTCTCGCTGATGCCCGAGGGGCTCGAAGCGGGAATCAGCAAGCAGGACATGGCCGCTCTCATCCAATTCCTCCGCACGCCGAAGCCCGACGCCCGCTGATGCTCAACTCAAGACTGCTGCAACACGAACTCCCCAAAGCCGGTCTCAATCACCAGCGGCTCCGCTATTTCATCCGTGGCATCGAATGCCCCTCTTCGACGTGCCCGGCTGCGTCGCAAAGGAGATCCCAGCCCAGCCGCGCAACTCAGCCCGCCACCCCAAGATGAAGATCCCTCCCCTGCTCCTCCCCATCATCGTCGCTCTCACGTTCCGGGAAGCCACCGCTCCGGGGCAGGAACTGACGCCGGGTCCACTCATCCTCCGCGCGGAGGGAACACAGTCGGACTTCCCCGCGCTGGCGCTCGACGCGAAAGGGAATCCCTGGATCGCCTATGTCGCGTGGGACGGGAAGCAGGACACCGTGCGGATCGCGAAGCAGAACGGCGGCGCACTCGCCGATGCGCTCACGCTCGGGAAGCCCGGCATCATTCATCAGCCCGCGATCGCGACGGATGGCAGCGGCGCATTGCACGTGGTGTGGTCCGAGGTGAACGGAAAGGACCTTGTGGATCTCAAGGCGCAGCGTGTCCGCGATGGCAGGACGGATGGCGAGGTCGTCACTCTCGCGGCATCGGACAGGGGCGGGAATGGATTCGCGCGAGCCGCGACGGATCGCGCGGGCCGCGTGTGGGTGGTGTGGCAGGGCATGCGCGGCGGTTTGAGCGATGTGTTTTGCCGTGTGTTCGATCCAGCGAAGAACGAGTGGTCGAAGGAAGTGCAGGTGACGACGGATGCCGCCGGTGACTGGGAGCCGTGCGTGGCCTTTGATGACAAGGATGGCGCGTGGGTGATCTACGACAGCTCGCGCGGGAATGAATTCAACATCTACGCCAACCGCGTGGATCTCGACGGAAAGGTGGGCGAGACGAAGACGCTCATTCACACCGAGCGCTACGAAGGCCGCGTGAGCGCCATCGGCGCGGCGGACGGAAAGGGCATCTGGATCGCCTGCGAGCGCGGGCGGATGAAGTGGGGCCTGGACATCCGCGCGCACGGGCATGCCGACGGCTTGAATGCGCAAAAGAACATGGTACTCGCGTATTGGGACCCCGCCTCCGGCACGGTGGACGAGGCGCCCGATGTCGAAATGCTGCTCGAAGATCTGCCTGGACCTCAGCCGCTCGCACGACGGACGAATGCGCCAGCCGCTGCGAAACCGAAAGCAAAGACCCAAGCCACTCCGGACGCCTCGAAGCTCGATGAAGCGGTGAAGGCAGCGAACAAAAGGAAGGTCGCCCAACTCGCGCTGGATCGCGCGACGAACCTGCCGCAGGTCGGGCTCGATGCCGAAGGCCGGCCGTGGATCGCCGTCCGCTATTACCGGAACTACACGTGGCGCATCGCGCTCACGCGCTACGACCGCGCGACGCAGCAGTGGACCAAGCCTTGGGCTGTGCCGGGGAGCGTTTACACGGAGGATCGCCAGAGCCGATGGGCGCTCGGTAAAGATGGCGCCCTCTGGCTCGCATGGCCCACCGATCAGCGCACGAGCAAGCTGCACCAGACCAGCGCAGTGCATCTGGCAAAGCTGGACGCGAACGCCGCGCCGCCACTCGTGCAGGCACCCGCGGCGAAGCCTTTCCAAGCGCCGCCTCCCTACATCAATCCCGAGACCCCCGAGCGTCCGCGCGAAGATCGCCACACGATGACGAACAACGGCATCACGTATCATCTCTACTGGGGCGACTACCACCGCCACACGGACATCTCGAACTGCGTCACCGCCAACGATGGCTGCGTGCTCGAGCAATTCCGCTACGCGCTGGACATGGGCAAGCTGGATACGCTCGGGACCAGCGACCACACCGACATCGCGAAGATCTACCATCCATACGAATGGTGGCTGAACCAGAAGATGGTCGATGTGTTCTACTCGCCCGGCTTTTTCACGAGCATGTATGCGTATGAGCGCGAGCAGAAGTGGCCCTACGGACATCGCAATGTGGTCTTCGCCCAGCGCGGCGGTCCCATCGTGTACATCGAGCGCGCGAACTATCTCGCGTCACCGTGGCAGCAGACTTTCCCGGTGAAGACCGATGGCGAGAAGGAGCTCATGCCCGAGGAACTTTGGGACGTGCTCACGCGCTACGGCAAGCCCGTCACCGCCATCAGCCACACCGGTGCGACCGGCATGGGCACCGACTGGAACATCTTCAAAAAGATCGATTACCGCGTGGAAAATGTGATCGAGATCTACCAGGGCGCGCGCGTGAGCTACGAGGGCCAGGGCGCTCCCCAGCCCACCGTCGGCCTTCGCGAGGGCGAGGCTTACAATCACGCCTCGACCGTCGTCGGCAAGGTGCCCGTCGGCGAACCGATCCCGAGCTTCACGCTGAAGAACAACGGCCTCTACCAGAATGCCCTCTCGCTCGGCCACAAGCTCGGCGTGTGGGCGAACAGCGATCACATCTCCACGCACACCAGCTACGGCGGCGTGTATGTGAAGGAGTTCACGCGGGAAGGAATCATCGAGGGCCTCAACGCGCGCCGCACCATCGCGGCGACGGACAAGATCTTCGTGGACTTCACGTGCAACGACCATCTGCTCGGCACCGAGATCGAAGTCCGTGGCAAGCCGGTGCTTTCATTCAAGGTGGACGGCACCGCCGACATCTCGCGCGTGACGCTCGTCCGCAATGAGCAAAACTACCGGCAGTGGGAACCCAAGGCGAAGCGCTTCGCGACATCCTTCACCGACGAGTCGCCGAACTCCGGCGAGAACCGGTACTACCTGCGCGTCGAACAGGCCGACGGAAACATGGCTTGGAGTTCGCCCGTGTGGGTGCAAGTAAAGTAGCCGCGTTCGTGAGAGCGCGGGCTGATCGATAGCCGCGGTTGACGCACTCCCGGAAGACCGCCCCTCGAAATTGAACAACAACGCTTCCGTCTCATTTCCTATGAACCGCACGCTCATCCTCCCCGCCCTGCTGCTGCTCGCGCTGCACTCCGTGCATGCCGCCGATGCGCCGGCCTTCGACATCCAACTCGACACGATCAGCCGCGGCTACGATGGCAAGACCTGCTGGGTGCATCCGCGCGCGGGCGCAATCCCTGGACCGATGCCGGGCGTCGTGCTCACGATGCAGAAGCTGCTGCTCACTGGCAGCGACGTGTTTTTCGCCCTCAACGAAATGCGCACGGACGACCTCGGCAAAACGTGGCAGGGGCCGACGGAGCACGCCGACACACTGGGCCGTCGAACCGAACCTGACGGCGTCGTCGTCGCCACGTGCGACTTCTGGCCGAAGTGGCATGCGAAGTCGGGCAAGCTGCTCGGCATCGGACACACCGCGCGGTATCGCGACGAGAAAGTGATCCCCATTCGCCGCCGGGAGACCGCGTGGTCGGTTTACGACGCGGAAAAGCGCGCGTGGACTCCGTGGGCGACGCTCGCGATGCCCGGCGAGGCGAAGTTTTTCAGCGCAGGCGCGGGCTCCGCCCAGCGCGTGGACATGGCGGACGGCGACATTCTCCTCCCCATCTACTTCAAGAGCGAGGAGCAGAAGACCTACCGCACGAGTATCATCCGCTGCGGTTTCGACGGGACGAAGCCCGCGTTCCGGCAGCAGGGCAACGAGATGACCGTGGACATAGGCCGCGGCCTCTACGAGCCGTCGCTCACCCACTTTCAAGGCCGCTACTTCCTGACGCTCCGCAACGACAGCGCGGGCTATGTCGCGAGCGGCGTGGACGGGCTGCACTTCGAAGAGCCGCGCAAGTGGCTCTGGGACGACGGCTCCGAGCTTGGGAACTACAACACGCAGACGCACTGGGTGACGCACAGCGACGGTCTGTTCCTCGTCTATACCCGCAAGGGCGCGAACAACGACCACGTCTTCCGGCATCGCGCGCCGCTGTTCATCGCACAGGTCGATCCACAGAAGCTCCGGGTCATCCGCAGCACCGAGCGCGTGCTCGTCCCGGAGCGCGGCGCACGGCTGGGAAATTTCGGCGTCACCGAAGTCAGCGAGAATGAAACGTGGGTGACCGTCGCGGAATGGATGCAGACGTGGGGCCCGAACATCGTCATAAAGCCGGACAACCAGTACGGCTCGGACAACAGCGTCTATGCCGCGCGCATTCGCTGGAAAACGCCGAACAGGAGCTGGAATCAGCACTGAACGACCCATCGCCATGCCACGCATGCTCCTGCTCATCGCACTCTGCCTCCCCGCCACATCGGCCAGAGCGGAGGCGACGGGCGCCGATGTCGGGCAGGCCACCCGCCGCGCGCTCGAACTCGTGACCCGCGCCGGAAACAACTGGTTGAAAAACAAGCGGTGCTTCTCCTGCCATCACCAGACGCTCCCGATGCTTGCGCAGATCGAGGCGGCGCGGGCGGGCTTCGCGGCGGACGATGCCTGGCTGAACGCGCAAGCGGACAATGCGCACGAGTATTTCTTCGAACGCATCGACGACATGGACGAAGGCCGCCACGTCCCCGGCGGTGCCGCAACCGCGGGCTACGGTCTCTGGGCGCTCAGCCTCGCTCATCGCCCGCCGGACGAGACGACCGCGAGCATCGTGAACTATCTCCTCGACATCCAGGGCGTGCAGAAAAAGAAGGATCGCAAACCCGACGCGGAACCCAGGATCGACGACGGACGCTGGATCGCATCGTGCCGGCGGGCGCCGCTGCAAGGTTCCGAGATCGGCGACACCGTCCTCGTGCTCATCGGCCTGGAAAAATATGCGACGCCGGAGCAGCGGCCAAAGGTCGCGGCAGCACGTGAAAGCGCCGAGAAATGGCTGGCCGGCGTGAAACTCAAGAACCAGCAGGATCGCCTTTGGCGGCTGTGGGGGCTGCATCAACTGGGAGGCGACGCCGCTTTGAAAGCATCCGTTCAAGACGCCATCCTCAAGGCGCAGCGTCCGGATGGCGGCTGGCCGCAGACGGACGGCCAGGAGAGCGATGCCTACTCGACGGCACAGACGCTTTTCATGCTGTGCCAGACGGGAACCCCACACGACGCTCCCACGGTGGGACGCGCACGACGGCCCGCAGGCGCAGACGAAGTTTGTCTTGAAGAAGGCGCTCGAGAACGGCGCGAAGCCGATCGTCGTCATCAACAAGATCGACCG
>JBEBGK010000278.1:0-5419 GCA_040081515.1 Chthoniobacteraceae bacterium | reverse complement strand
GATGGAAGAGGCGTTGACGACCGCCGCCGCCTAGTTCGTCGAGCGTTTGATACGCTTTCCGTCGGCGATGGCGCGTTCGCTCTCTTTTCGAAGAAAGCGTCCTTTGCGAGGTCCGTCTCCTTCGGTTTTTTTCATGTCCCGCGCGGCTTTCAGCCGGAAAGGGCGCCTTTTCCGCATTTGAGAAAAGGCGCCTTTTTTTCGCGGGCGGAGCTTTGCTCCCTCGCTTTCCTTGAAGACCGAGCGGCCAGTTCGATGGAACCGGAACGCTCGCAAAGATTCACGATGTCAAAGAGCCGCCGCGCCGATGCGGGCCCAACACTAAGACGAAATAGGACAGCGAAAGGTGACAGGGTGCGGAAAATTTATTTTTTCGCGTCCCGCGTGTGCGGCAATGAGCGAGCGCTCACTCGCCAAATGCGCGGCGCGCTCGCGCGTCTTCTATCGCGTCGCATGAATCTCGTCCTTCGCTCCTCGCTGCTCGTCGTCGCGTTCGTGTTTTCCTTTCCGGCAGGCGCAGCCACGGTTTCCCCGGAGGATGCGGAAGGCCGGCTTCGCATGGCGCTCCAGATCGCGCGGGAACAGAACGACAAGGCGCTCGTCGCCGAGGTGGACAAGATCGGGCGGCAGGTGAACGCGGCGTTTCGCTCCGGCAACGCGGACGGTGTGGACGGGCAATTGCGGTCGGTCGAAAGCAAAGTCGGGATCGATCCGGGTGGGTGGTCCATGGCCGGGCAGCCGTTGTTTCACGGCACGCGGGGGATGCTGGAAAAATCGAAAGCCCTGGGGCCGAAGCTCGCCGCCGCGATGAAGGCCGACGACCCGGCGCAGGTGCGCGCCGTCGCGGCGGAAATGCTGCTGGTGCTCGGCGATCAGGCCGGTGTGCCCGACGGACGCCGCGCGGGAAGCAAGTCCGCGCCGCGCCCGATGACGGAGGCTGCTGCGACGAAACTTTTCCTCGACGCCCTCGGCAGCGAAGGCCGCACCGTCCGTCAAATCAAGGAAGGCAAACCGCTTCCCGATCAGATGGTCCGCATTTACGCGTACGTCCTCGGCGCCGCGAACACGATCCGGCCATTCGCCGTGCGGCATCAGCCCGATGCGGTGCCCGAGCTCGATAAGCTCGCGCGCGGCGTCGCGGGCATCCTCGTGGCACTACAGCAGCCGGAGGGTCATTTCCCTTTCCCCGATCTGCGTGGGAAGAACATCCGGTTCGGCGCGATGATTGAGAAGCAATTGCAAGCCGGGCAGGTCGTGGCGCGCGATGGCTGGATCGTCTCCAGTGATCCGGACGGTGGCTCCCAGTTCGACACCGGCCTCTGCGGCACCGCACTGCTCGTCGCCGGCCAGATCCACGCGAACGACGAATGGAAACGTGCCGGCCTGCGCGCCGCCGATTGGGCCCTCAGCCAGCCGTGTTGCGCCAATTTCAACTACAACGCCTTCTCCGTCTCGCTGCTCGCCCACGCCTTTCGCATCAGCAGCGATGCGAAGTATCTCGACGGTGCCGTGAAGAAATTCCGTGTCGGCGTCGCGCCCGGACAGGCGCCGAATGGCCGCTGGATGGACGCGCACAACGCGCGCACCGTCTATCACGTCATCATCCTGCGTGCGCTCGGCGATCTCGCCTCCGTTCTTCCTGCGGACCGCAGGGCTGAGCGCGGGGAGTTGGATCAGGTCACTCGTCCCGCGATAAAGGCGTTGCTCGACGAGTTCGATGCGATGGGCATGACCGTTGAGGCGTTGCCCGAGTTGCAGACGCTCGCGGCTCTGTATCCCGACGACACGCGTCTGCAAAAAGCCACGCAAGCCATGGCGGGCAGCATCGCCGGCAAATGCACCGACGGCAAACGCGTGAAGATGGGCGCGCAGCCCAATCAACTCGCCGCGGTGCCAGGCGCATTCTCCGAGCCGGCCCGATAATCCGGGAGGGTGTGGAGCAGATGCGACATTGCTACTCCTCGAAGATCGCGATTCGCACCGTGCCATCGGCGCGGATCGTTCCGTGATACATGCCGGGGGTGTTGAAGGGCGTGGAGACGTTGCCTTTCGCGTCGAGCGCGATCAGGCCGCCTTCGCCGCCGAGGTTCTTCAGCCGGGTGTGGACGATCTCGCGCGTCGCAGCGGCGACGGTGGCCTGCTGGTATTTCATGCGGGCCGCGACGTCGTGCGCCACCACGGCGCGGATGAAGAACTCGCCGTGGCCCGTGCATGAGACCGCGACGACGCCGTCTTCCGCATATGTCCCCGCGCCAATCACCGGCGAATCGCCAACGCGACCGAGGCGCTTGTTGACCATGCCGCCGGTGGACGTTCCGGCGGCGAGATGACCGTGCCGGTCGAGCGCGACCGCGCCGACTGTCCCGATGCGCGCGGCGTGGTCGCCGGCTGCAGCCCCGGCGTGTCCGGCAGCTTTCTTCTTCGCTTTCTCCAACTGCTTCACGCGCTCGGGCACGATGAAATACTCCGCCGGCTCGAAGCGCAGGTTCTGCTCGCGCGCAAATTCCTCCGCGCCCTTGCCGGTCAGCATCACGTGCGGCGACTTGTCCATGACGGCCCGGGCGAGCTGGATGGGATTGCGCACGCCCCGGACACCGGCGACGGCGCCGGCCTTGACCGTCGCGCCATCCATGATGGATGCGTCCATTTCCACCGCGCCCCCGGCCGTGAGCACCGAGCCGCGACCGGCGTTGAAGAGCGGCGAATCCTCGAGCACTCCGATGGCTTCGCCCACCGCATCGAGACTGGTGCCGCCGCCCTCGATCACCTTGGAACCTTTGCGCAGCGCCTCGGCGAGCGTTTCACGGCAGGCGGCTTCCTGTTCCGCGGAGAGTTCCGATCGTGAAACGCCTGCGCCTCCGTGAATCGCGAGAACGACGGGGGATTCGGCGAGGACGGATGCAGCGGTCATGGATGCGGCGATGACGAATAGCGAACAGACTGGGTTCATGGGCGGGCGGATGGTTTCCAAGTCATTCCGGCTTTCAGCACGTGGACGCGGAGGTCCGTGGCGGATGCGATGGCGCCGGGCTTCGAATCACCGCGCTTTGCATCGCGCGCGTCGATGACAATCACGCTGCTCGAGCCGAGCACGCGCCACTCGCCTCCCGTCACAATCACCGCGGTTTCCTCGTCGATGCCGACGCCGATCTTGTCCGGATGATCCAGCACCGCACTGACGAGTCGCGCGAAACGCTGCCGCTTTACGAAGTGCTGATCCACGATCACCTCGGGCCAGAGACCCAGCCCCTCGGCGGTCTTCGTGGCGCCGCTGGTGATGGACCGCAAGTCCGCCTCGCCGGTGATCATCAATTGCGAAATGACAGCCGCGCCCGCGCTGGTGCCGCCCACGACTGCGCCGTCGCGGTAGCGCGTGCGAATCAGATCTTCCAGGCCCGCATCACGGATGGCGCCTGCCAGCTTGTTCTGACTCCCGCCTGGCATCCAGATCACACCCGCCGCCTCGATCTCGCGCCGGGCTTCGGCGGCGCCCAGATCCTTGATGGCAACGACCGTCTGCGCGCCGAGTTCACGCCACAGCAGCGTGGATTTCTCCCCGGTATCGGGAAGTTCGGAAGCCTGCGGGAGAATGACCACGCGCGCCTTCGTCCCGCCCGCGAGGTCGAGCGCTTTCCTGGTGATCTCCGGGTTCGTCTTCCCTCCACCCACAACGACCAGGTGACCGCGCGGTGCCGCCTCTTCGCCGGAGGCAACCCGGCTCACGAGTAAGAGGGCGATCAGAGCGAGCCGGAATCGATGCATCGCCCGGCAGTGGAAGTCATGTCCTCCGCGACAGCAATGCGAATCACGGAGACGGAGCGTGTCGAGCTGGGAATATTTCCCGAAAGATGAAACCTCTGCCCGCCCTCGGGTTAAAGATATCAATGAAACACACACTGCAGAAAGTCGTTGGCCTCTCGCTACTCGTCATCGCAGCCCTCGTGCCGGGAACGGGTTTGGGCGAGGTCGCCGGGAACTGGCCGCAATTTCGCGGGGCGGATGCGCGCGGGGTTTCGACGAACACGAAGCTGCCGGACCGCTGGTCGGCGACGGAGAATGTCGAGTGGAAGGCGGAGATTTCGGGGCGCGGGTGGTCTTCGCCGGTGGTGTGGGGCGACCGGGTTTTCCTCACGACGGTCATCAATCACGGTGAGAGCGAGGAGCCGAAGAAGGGGCTGTATTTCGGCGGCAACCGGCCCGAGGCGCCGAAGACGGAGCACGAGTGGAAGGTGCTCTGTCTCGACCTCGCGACGGGAAAGCAGCGCTGGGAAAGGACCGTGCAGCGCGGGCGGCCGCAGACGGCGATTCATTTGAAGAACAGCTTTGCGTCGGAGACGCCGGTGACGGATGGCGAGCGCGTCTATGCGTGCTTTGGCAATGTCGGCATCTTCTGCTTCGACCTCGACGGCCGCGAAGTGTGGAAGCATCCGATCGAGCCGCTGCCCACGCGCTTCGCGTGGGGCACGGCAGCGTCGCCAGTGCTGCATGGCGACCGCCTCTACTATGTGTGCGACAACGACCAGCAATCCTACCTGCTCGCGCTCGACAAGCGCACCGGCAAGGAAGTCTGGCGCACGCAGCGCGACGAGAAGAGCAACTGGTCCACGCCCTTCATCTGGCAGCACGCGCAGCGCACCGAAATCGTCACGCCCGGCACCGGCGCGAATCGCAGCTATGACCTCGATGGCAAGCTGCTCTGGTCGCTGCGCGGCATGTCGAGCATCACCATCGCCACGCCGTATGCCGCCGACGGCTTGCTCTACCTCAGCTCCGGCTATGTCGGCGACAAGCTGAAGGCGCTCTATGCCATCAAACCCGGCGCGAGCGGCGACATCACGCCGTCTGCCGGTGAGACAAGCGGTGAGTTTCTCGCGTGGTCGAATCCGAACATCGCGCCCTACAACCCCAGCACGCTCGTCCACGACGGCCGGCTCTACGTGCTCTACGATCGCGGCCTTGTGGGTTGCTTCGACGCAAAGACCGGCGCCACACACTACGACCGCCAGCGCCTGCCGAATGGCTTCGCCTTCACCGCGTCGCCGTGGGCCGTGGGCGAAAAAATCTTCTGCCTCAACGAAAGCGGCCTCTGCTTCGTGCTCCGCGCCGGGGACAAGTTCGAACTGCTGCACACCAACGAACTCGACGGTGCGATGTGCATGTCCACGCCCGCCCTCGCCGGTGACCGCCTGCTCATCCGCACGGACCGGCATCTCTACTCCATCCGCAAGCCAAGCCGCCAGCCGTGACTCCAGCGCTCCGCCACTCCATCACTCCGCTCCTCGTCCTTCTTCTCATTGCCGCGCAGGCGCTCGCGCAGGCACCCGCCAATCCTGCCTTCCAGCGACTTGACCGCAATGGCGATGGGAAGCTCACGAAGGATGAGATTCCCCGGCTCTTCGACCAGCTCGACAAGAACAAAGAC
>JBEBGK010000277.1:0-5433 GCA_040081515.1 Chthoniobacteraceae bacterium | reverse complement strand
GTGCGCGCCTGTCCGCCATGGCCGGCGGCGTGTGGATCGAGGTCATCTGTTTCACCGTTGCCGATTGGAAGATGCGCACGCCGCCGAGTTCGCCGCCATTCAGGATCATCCGCGCATAACGCGCCACGTCCGCCGCCGTGCTGAAGAGTCCCGCGTGTCCGGCGACTCCGCCCATGCGGCGCGCGGTGGGATCGTGCACGATGCCGCGCAGCATCATGCCGTTCTCGTCCTTTGCCGTCGCGGCGATGCGCGGGCGCAGCGCGGCATCGGGCGTGAACCCCGTGTCGCGCATGCCGAGCGGCCCGAAGAGATGCTCGCGCGCAAAGCGATCCAGCGGCTGGCCGGAGACGCGCCGGACGATCTCGCCGAGCAGGATGAAATTGATGTCGCTGTAGCGGAACTCCGCATCGGGGGCATTGGCGGGCACCGCCTCACACGCCATGCGGATGCCAGTCTCGCGGCCCGACCACGCCGGCTCCTGCGGCAGCGAAGGCTTCAGCCCCGATGTGTGGGTGAGGAGATGACGCACGGTGATCCGCTCCCGGCCTTCGCCGGAAAACTCCGGCAGGTAATCGCGGACTGCGGATTCAATTTTCACCTGCCCGCGTTCGACGAGCAGCATGATGCATGGCGCGGTCGCCAGCACCTTGGTGAGCGAGGCGAGGTCGAAGATGGTGTCATCGGTGATGCGCTCCTCCTGCGGCGTCTTCGTGCGGAAGCCATCGCTCCCGTGGGCCGCATGCCCGGCGTGCTCTACCCACCATGCCGCGCCGGCGATCACGCGCTCCGAGACGGCGCCGTGGATTGCGGCGCGGAAAGAACTGAGATCCGGCGCGGCGCTCTCATTCGCACCGGAAGCCGTCGCGATGCAGAGCGCGATCAGAGCCAGCGGCAGGCGGATCATTCCGTCGATTCGCCCGGCGGCCCGTCCTGCTCCGACGGCGCGGTCCGGAAGTCCCGGTCGAGCAGCGCATCCAGTTCATGCATTGCCCGCGTGAGCTGGTTGCGGGTCTCCACGGTGGCTTCGTCCGAGGAGGGATCGAGCGGGACGGCCATCGCCGTTTCGCAGCGTTTTGAAAGCGGATGTCTTGTGTTCGTGCTGCCGCTGCGTTGGAGGAGCGCGGTGATCTCCGCCACGAGCCGCCGGGCACCGTCGATACTCTCCCGCGCCATCGCCTCGGTGATTTCTCCCGAGGCGACACGGCGCAACTGGCGGCACTCAAAGAGCCGGCAGCGCTCCGGGCGCGCGGCGTAGATCGAGCAATGCGCCTCACGGTAGGCAGGGCACGGCTGGAGGATGTAGTTCTGCCCGCGCTTGCGTTTCAGCTTCAGCCCGAGCGCCGCGAGTTCCTTCGCCGAGTCGCGCGACTTCAGGTGGACGGTGTGGAACATCACGCCGTCGCAGCACATCCCGCACGCCGCGCAGAGGCGGGACGCGGCGGAGGAAGTGTCGGGCGCGGTCATTGGATGCGCTCCATCCGTAGTTCGCGCGGGGCATGGCTTCAAGCCTGCCGCGGATCGCCCTTGCCGCGGAAATATCCTCCTCATTCCCTGCGCTTCGGGGCAGGGTGGCCGTCGAATGAGCGGCAAATCAACCCATCACCCGTTCCCTGCCGATGGGAAGGAGCGCACGATTCGCGCATTCCGACCGGCGAAGCGCGGGTGAGGCGCCGAACGAAAATGCCGGATGCCCCTCACTCCGAAACGCCCGAGGCGGCGCGCGCCTATCGCCGCATCATCAATTCCTGGGCGATGTACGACTGGGCGAACTCCGCGTTCGTCACGATCATCATGGCGGCGGTGTTTCCGTTTTTCTACCGGGCGCTGGCGCGCGATGCGGGGCTGAGCAACACGGACGCGACCGCGGCGTGGTCGTACACGAATGCCATCGCGATGCTCATCGTCGCACTCGCCGGGCCGCTGCTCGGCGCGCTCGCCGATGTCACGCGGCGCGCGAAGCTTCTCACGGCAGTCTTCGCCGCGGTGGGCGTGTTCGGCTCGGCAGGGCTCGGGTTCCTTGGCAAAGGCGCATGGCTCCCCGCGACGGTGTTGTTCGTCGTCGGCACAGTCGGTTTCTCGGCGAGCCTCGTCTTCTACGATTCGCTGCTCCCGCATATCGCGCGGGAAGGCGACGTCGATCGCGTTTCCTCGCGGGGATACGCGCTCGGCTATCTCGGTGGCGGTCTGCTGCTGGTGTTGAACGTCGCGTGGCTCTCGCAGCCCTCGTGGTTCTGGATGCCCGACCGCGAGTTTGCGCTGCGGGCGTGCTTCATCAGCGTGGCGGTTTGGTGGGTGGTGTTCTCGGTGCCGTTCTTCCGCAACGTTCCGGAGCCGCGGCATCATCCCGGCGCGCGCCGGGGCGGCAACCTGCTGGCGGAAAGTTTCGCCCGCCTCGGGCGGACATTCCGCAACCTGCGGCAATTCCGCCAACTGGCGCTCTTCCTCGTCGCTTTCTGGATTTACAATGAAGGCATCGGGACGGTCATCAAACTCGCCGTGGCCTACGGCGACGAGGCCGGCATCGGCCAGGATGACCTCCTGTTCGCGTTGGTGATCACGCAGTTCATCGGGATTCCCTCGGCAGTTCTGTTCGGCCGGCTCGGCCCGTTGCTCGGCGCGAAACGCGCCATCCTGATCGGCGTCGGCGTTTACGCGATCCTCTGTCCGCTCGCGTTCTTCCTGAAGACGGCGGCGCATTTCTACATCCTCTCCACCATCGTGGCGCTCGTGCAGGGCGGCACGCAGGCGCTCAGTCGCTCGCTCTTCGCGGCCATGGTGCCGCGGCGGCAGAGCGGGGAGATGTTCGGCTTCTTCGGTGCGGGCGAAAAGGTCGCGGGCATCATGGGGCCTTTCCTTTTCGGCTTCGTCGCGCAGGTCGGCGGCAGCAGCCGGTGGGGCATCATGTCCGTCTCGCTGTTTTTCATCGTTGGCGCGGCGCTGCTGATGCGCGTGAATGAAACCGAAGCCCGCCGCGTCGCCGCCGCGGTGGACGCGTCACCGGCAGTTTCCTGATCCTTATGAAAATGCGAACGGCCAAATCCAAATCCACCACCACCGGAGCGCGCAGCGGGGGATTGAAGCGCATCCTCGTGCCCTTCGATTTCTCGACCGGCGCGGAACACGCCCTCGAGCACTCCGTGAACTACGCGCGGCGTTTCAAAGCCGGGCTGACGCTCGTGCACATCGTCCACCTGCCGTATCTTGGAATCGGATTCGGCCCGGGCGAAGGTCTCGGCATGGAGGATCGGCTCGTCGGCGATGCGACCGAGCAGCTCGCCGCCATCGCCGCCAGGCTGGAGCGCAAAGGCGTGGCAGCCGGGACCGTCGTCCGTGTTGGCCACCCCGTCCGCGACGTGGTGGATGTCGCCCGGCGCGAGGGCGCTGACATGATCGTCATGGGCACGCACGGCCGCAGCGGGTTGAAGCACGCGCTGCTCGGCAGCGTGGCCGAGGGAGTCCTGCGCCACGCGCCATGCGCGGTACTTGTGGTGCGGTAACGTCACCCGGTGACGACCGGCCAGCGATCGATGCCGAGCGACGCGCAGAGATGCCGCGAGGCCAGCATCCCGGCAGCCGTCTTGATCATCCGGTCGGACTCCACCTGCGGGAGCTCCGCACCCTGGTGATGGATGCTCACGAGCCGGAATCCGCTCTCCAGCAGATCCGCGAGGAATTCCTCGCATGCCACCGGGTCGTCGGTGAGGTGATGGTGCGTCACCGTCTGTTTCCTGAACGGGATCGCGTATTCGATGTTGTATTTGGCAAGCATGGGGTTGGTCCGGTTGATGGTTGATTTGAAATGGGCTCCTGAGTCCGCGAACTCGCGGCGGTCGCGATTGCCGATGCCATTCGGCGCGGGAGATGGACGCCGTTCTTCATGAGCACAGTCGAGTCCCGTCATCCGGCCGCAAGCCGCGCTGGAGTTTCGCCCCAGCTCGCTTCATACAGCACCTGCATCTTCACCCAATGAAAGCCGCCGCCTGCCTGCTCCTCGCCATCGCCCCGTTCCTCGTCGCCGCCGGGCCTTCGCTCGAGCTCACCGTCCCGCCGCGTTGGTACGCCGTCCCCGGCGTCCCCATGAGCCTCTACTACGACAACATCGTCCTCACCGAAACCCCCGGCGACTACCGCTTCGAAATCAACTGCGACATCGGCAAGGCCGAGGCCCGGCGCTGGACCGTCACCCCCGCGGACAAGGACGCCGGCGACCACCCGATGCGTATCACTGTGAAGGACGCGACCGGCAAGGTGCTCGAGCAAGCGCAGACCGTCCTCCACGTCGCGCGGCGCGATGCCGGCGCGAAACGCACCCTGCGGCTCCTGATCGTCGGCGACAGTCTCACGCACGCGACGCTCTACCCGAATGAAATCGCGCGGCTCCTCGGCGAGCCCGGCAATCCGAAATGGACCATGCTCGGCACCCACAAGCCCGCTGCCGCGAAGCCCGGCGTCGCGCACGAGGGTTACGGCGGATGGAAATGGAGCGACTTCCTCACCAAGTTCGACCCGAAGCCCGCCGGAGTCACTGCCGGCCCGCCTGCGCGGAAGAGCACCAGCCCCTTCATCTACGCCGACGCCGCGGGCAAGGGCACCCTCGACATCCCGCGCTACATCCGTGAGGAATGCGGCGGCCAGCCGCCCGACGTCGTCACCTTCCTCCTCGGCATCAACGACTGCTTCGGCGCAAAGCCCGACGACCGCGAGGCAATGGGCCGCACCATCGACGCCGTGCTGGATCACGCCGACAAACTCCTCGCCGCATTCCACGCCGCCGCACCGCGCGCCATCCTCGCCGTCGGCCTCACCACGCCGCCGAACTCGCGCGAGGAAGCCTTCGTCGCGAACTACAAGAATGCCTACCATCGCTGGGGCTGGAAGCGCATCCAGCACCGGCTCATCCAGCGCATGCAGCAGCGGCTCGCCGGGCGCGAAGCCGAGGGCATCCACCTCGTCCCCACCACACTGAACCTCGACCCCATCGACGGCTACCCGCCGAACAACGGCGTCCACCCCAACGCCGCCGGCTACGCCCAGATCGCCGCGAGCTTCCACGCGTGGCTGAAGACGTGGATGGAAAAGTGAACCGGTGGAACCCGTCGCCGCACGCGTTTCCGTGTGCGCGCTTCCAGCGGTCTGAGTGGTTTCGTAGCCGCCGAAGGCAAAGACTGTGTGAAAAGTCCGCGTTCAGGTGCCGAAGGGCGGCGCTCCCAATGTGGAGCCGACAATCCTGTCGGCTGGCAGGATGGGCGCAGGCGGCGGGATGGCGCGGAGCAGGACGCGCTCTCCAAAGCGAACGCACCGGGCCGACGAATCGTCGGCCCCACGTTGTCCGCCCACCTCGTTCCCTCGGCGGAGACTGGCAGGTTGTTGAAAAGCCCGAAGCGCGCCGCTCTTACCTCTTTGTCTTGCTCCTGCTCTTGCTCCTGCTCTTGC
>JBEBGK010000276.1:0-5445 GCA_040081515.1 Chthoniobacteraceae bacterium | reverse complement strand
ATCTGATGCACGAGAATGGCGAAGACCACCGCGAGCATGAAGCTGAAAAGCGGCCCGGCGAAGGCGACGATGATCTTGTCGAGCGCGGTGATGGGCTTGAGCTGATCCTTCGGGATCTCGGTCTGCCCCTCCAGCGCCTCCATCGGCGCGAGCTGCGGGAGTTTCACAAAGCCGCCGGCGGGAATGCTGCCCAGACTGTAAGTCACGCCGCCAATCTTCTTCTTCCAGATCGGCTTCCCAAACCAGATGCCGAAGCCCTCGATGTAAAGCCCGCGCCATTTCGCCGCGAGGAAATGGCCCAGCTCATGCACGATGATGAGCAGATTAAAAATGAGCACGACCTCGAGGAGGATGCCGAGGAATTTGAGGATGGCGAAAAGGTTGTCCATGCAGTGGGCTGAGATAGTAGGCGAGGCGAGGCGTTCAGCAACACGAACGTCGGGGCTACCGCAGTCCGTCGATCGGATGCACAACGCGCAGGCCGGGAATGTGGTCGAAATGCCCGTCGTGAGTGAGCACCGCGGCATCCACGCGGAGAGCGCATGCGGCGATGATGATGTCCTGCGCCGGCATGTTGTTTCCCTTGCGGGTGACCTTCCAGCCGAGTTCGCAGGCTTCCTCCCAGAGCTTGTTGTCGGTCGGCACGTTTTGCATCACGTCGAAAAACGACTCGATGTGGGTGCGCACCTTCGGGAGGGCGATGCCGCGTATCACCTCGAGACGCACCATGCCGCACGTCGCGATGTCCTCGAGCTCAAGGTGCTCAAGGAGGACCACCGAGGGATCGAGCCGCCGCTTCGCGAGCGTGATGTAAACGCAGCTATCGACGAGGACGAGACTTTCCATCACCGGGACGTGGAGGCGGCGTTTCGGCTACGCGCAGAGCCACCGGATCGTAGTCCGGGTAGAATGCGTTCGCCAATTCGTCTGGCGTCAGGCCGAGACCGGTCTTGCCGAACGCGCGGAGCTTCCTCTTCCGGACCAATTCGCGCAGGGCAAAGTCCACCGCCTCCGTCTTGCTGGCGCAGCCAAAGGTGTCCATCACTTCGTCGAGGATCTTCTCGTCAATGTGCATTGTCATCTTCATGCCATACCTAGTATGGCATCCGGCGTGCCGCGTCAACCTCGCGTTTCATTTTGCCGCAGTTCTTCCGCTGCGAAGGCGCGTGCCCAGGCGTCGGCGTCGAGAATCTCGGCAAGCGATGCGTGAGGCGTCGTGCTGTGGGCGCACATCACGGCCTCGACGGTCCGCCAAATCGCCGTGAACTTGCAGCGTCGATCGAGGAAGGCCGCCACCGCGACTTCATTCGCGGCGTTCATCACGGCGGGGAGCGTGCCGCCCTCGGTGCCGGCCCGGCGGGCGAGATCCAGCGCGGGAAAGGCATCGCGGCGCGGGGCTTCGAAATCGAGTTTCGCCAGCTTGCTGAAATCGAGCGGCGGCAGGCGGTTCGGCACGCGCTCGGGCCACGTCACGGCGTACTGGATCGGGAAGCACATGTCCGTCGCGCTGAGTTGCGCGAGCACCGAGTTGTCCACGAATTCCACCATCGAGTGCACGATGCTCTGCGGATGCACGATCACATCCACGCGGGCCATCTCCACGTCGAAAAGCCAGCGCGCCTCGATCATCTCGAGCCCCTTGTTGAAGAGCGTCGCCGAATCGATCGTGATCTTCGCACCCATGTTCCAGGTCGGGTGTTTGAGCGCCTGTTCCAGCGTCACTTTCTCCAGATCCGCCGTGGGCAGCGTGCGAAAAGGCCCGCCGCTCGCGGTGAGGATGATCCGCCGCACCTGCTCGGGGGTGCGGCCTTCGAGGCATTGAAAAATCGCGTTGTGCTCGCTGTCCACCGGGAGCACCTGGACCCCCTTTCTCCGTGCCGCCGTCATCACGGCCTCGCCTGCCATCACGAGGATCTCCTTGCTCGCCACCGCGATGTCCTTTCCCGCCTCGATCGCCGCGAGTGCGGGCCGCAGCCCCGCCGTGCCGACGATCGCGATGAGCACCAGATCCGCCTCCGGCATCGTCGCCAGTTCGCAGAGACCATCGTCTCCGACGTGCAGCGGGATCCCGGATTTCAGATTTCGGATTTCGGATTTAACCGCCGCTTCATCGCCGATCGCGATGGCGCGCGGGGAGAATTCCCGGGCCTGTTCCACAAGGCGCGCGGCATTTTTCCCTGCGGCGAGGCCGACCACTTCCATGCGTTCCGGGATGTCGCGCGCCACCTTCAGCGCACTCTCGCCGATACTGCCCGTGGAGCCGAGGATGACGACGCGGCGCTTTCTCATCGCAAAAAGAAACGCAGATAGAAAAACATCACCGGCGCAGTGAAAAGAATGCTGTCGATCAAATCCAGCGCGCCGCCGATCCCCGGCAGGAACCTCCCGGAATCCTTCACCTTGCAGCTCCGTTTCACCAGCGACTCCGCCAGATCCCCCACGATCGCCGCAAAGCCCAGCACCAGCCCGAGCATCACCGCATCCGCGTAGTTCAGGCGCCCGAGCCGGTCCGGGAGCACCGCCAGCAGCCCGCATCCCCCGCCGACGCTGAACGCGAGCGCGCCGAAAAAGCCCTCCCACGTCTTCTTCGGCGAAATATGCGGCACCAGCGGATGCCGGCCGATGAGCGAGCCGGTAATATACGCGCCCATGTCGCTGAATTTCGTCACCAGCAGGAGGAAGAGCACGTAAAAGTGCCCCGTCACATGCCCGTCCACACGGGGCGGCAGATACACGATCTTCGTCACGAAACTGAACGGCCACACGATGTAGAGCAGCCCGAACAGCGTCAGCGCCATCGTCTGCAGGGGCACCAGTTCCTCCACCCGCAGGAACATCTGCCGCCCGAAGACCACGAGCATGAAAAGCAGCAGCGTGCCGATCTCGAAATCGTACAGCCCCTCGGTCGTCTTCTGCCCGGTCATCCCGGGCGCGCACCGTGGCGGGCTCACCGTCGGCTGTCCAGAGTAGAACAAGCCATCGGACCCCTTGGGATCGTCGAACCACGGGCCGCGCACACCGCCTTCGCGCTTGCCTCGAATCGCGCGAGACGCCACTCGTCATTCCATGACCCTGATCGACGGCAAGGCCATCGCACAACGCATCAACGAGCAAACACGGGCCGCGGTCAGCGCTCTCACCGCGCGCGGCGTGAAGCCCGGGCTCGCGGTCGTCATCGTCGGCGACGATCCGGCGTCGCACGCCTACGTCCGCAGCAAGGAAAAGACCGCGTGTGATCTCGGCATGCACAGCGTGAAGCGCGAACTCCCGAAAGAAACCACGCAGGAGCAGCTCCTCGCCGTCGTCCGTGCATTGAACGCCGACCCGGCGATCCACGGCATCCTCGTCCAGTCGCCGCCGCCGAAGCAAATCGATGAGCGCGCAATCATCGAGGCGCTCGATCCGCGCAAGGACGTGGATGGCTTTCATCCCGTGAACGTCGCGAAGCTCGCTCTCGGCGACGCGGATGCCTTCGTCCCGTGCACACCGCTCGGCTGCCAGCGCCTCCTCATCGAGAGCGGCATCGAGACCGCGGGCGCCAATGTCGTCGTCCTCGGCCGCAGCATGATCGTCGGCAAGCCGATGGCGTTGCTGCTCATGAACAAGGGCCGCGGCGGCGACGCCACCGTCACCGTCGCCCATTCGCGCACGCGCAATCTCCCGGAAGTATGCAGCCGCGCGGACATCCTCATCGCTGCGATCGGGAAACCGGAGTTTGTGAAAGCGGACTTTGTCCGCGAAGGCGCGGTGGTCATCGACGTCGGGATCAACCGCATCAGCGATCCCGCCGCGCCGAAAGGCTCCCGCCTCGTCGGCGACGTCGCGTTTGCCGAGGTCGCGCCGAAGTGCCGGGCCATCACGCCCGTCCCCGGCGGCGTCGGGCCGATGACGATTGCGATGCTCATGAACAACACGGTCCTTGCGGCGCAAAGGATCGGGCGATGACCGCAGGCGGATCGCGCACCGCCATCTGGCGGCTGACGCTGGCGACCGCCGCGTGGGGTCTCAGCTTTCCGACCGCGAAGGCCGTGATGCAGGCCCAGGCCGCGGCGGCGCCGGGCCACGCCGAGTGGTTTCACGCGGCGCTCATCCTCTTCAACCGCATGCTGCTCGCGACAGTCATCATGCTCGCGCTGCTCGGCCCGCGGATGCGCGGTCTGCACCGGCTCGAACTGCGCCAGGGCCTGGAGCTCGGCCTGTTCGGCGGCCTCGGGATGCTCCTGCAGACCGACGCGCAGAACTACATCGCCGCGAGCACCTCGGCTTTCTTCACGCAGTTCACGTGCGTCTTCGTCCCCCTCACCGTCGCGCTGCGCTCGCGCCGCATGCCGTCCCCGCTCATCATCGCGGCGTGCGTCCTCGTCATGGCGGGCTGCGCAGTCCTGAGCGGGGTGAAACTCGGCGAACTCCGCCTCGGTCGCGGAGAATGGGAGACGATCCTCAGCGCCGCGCTTTTTACCGGGCAGATCCTCTGCCTGGAACGCTCCGGTTTCCACGGCAACGACTCGCGCCGCACCGCCACCGTCATGTTTGCGGTAAAAGGGGCGCTGCTGCTGGCATTCGTCATCGCCGGCGGATCGGCTGCCGTGGCGGGCGCGTACACCTCCCCGGGCGTGCTCGTGCTCACGGTGATCCTCGCGGTGGTGTGCACCGTGTATTCTTACACCACCATGACGCACTGGCAGCCCTGCGTCACCGCCACCCAGGCCGGGCTCATCTACGCGACCGAGCCCGTCTTCGCCTCGGCATGGGCGCTGTTCCTGCCCGGCTGGTTCTCCGGCTTCGCCGGGATCGCCTATGCCAACGAACGCCTCTCCTGGCAGCTCTTCGCCGGCGGCGGCCTCATCCTCGCCGCCAATCTGCTCCTCATCGCCCGGCCCCAGCAGCCCGCCCACAGCGAGCCGCCTCTCGCGTGACGTGGCAGCGCCCGCGCCCGGCTTATCGCTCAGCCGGTGACGGCGGTTCCGCTTTCCACTTGCTGATCTGCGTCGCCCGGAAGCGGCTCATGCGCTCGAGGAGTACCCCGGCACCGGACTCCACGAGCAAGGACTCCAGATGCCCGGTGCGGAGAAATTGATCGGCCAACGCGTGGCGCAGGAACGTGAGGAGATGATCGTAGAAACCGGCGATGTTCAGCAGGCCGACCGGCTTGCTGTGAAAACCGAGCTGGAGCCAGGTGAATGTCTCGAACAATTCCTCCAGCGTGCCGATGCCGCCGGGCAGCGCGATGAAGCCTTCGCTCAGATCGGCCATGAGCTGCTTGCGCTCATGCATCGAGCCCACCACATGGAGCTTCGTCACGCCGAGGTGGCCGAGTTCCTTGTCCATGAGCGCGGAGGGGATAACGCCGATCACCTCGCCGCCGGCATGCAGGGCTGCGTCGGCGATCACGCCCATGAGCCCGACGTTGCCGCCGCCATAGACGAGACCGATGCCCTGCTTCGC
>JBEBGK010000275.1:0-5451 GCA_040081515.1 Chthoniobacteraceae bacterium | reverse complement strand
GTATCCGATCGTGCTGAGGCGGTCGTACACCGGCGCGGCGGCGGCCTTGAGCTGGCCGAGGTTCACGGCGGCATAGTCATCGGTCTGTGCCGTGGGAGTGGCCCAGCGGGTGATCATTGCATGCAGCGTATCGCCTGCGCCACCGGGCAGTGTCGAGTCCAGTTCCTGCACCGCGGCTTTGAGGAGGTTCTTGAGCTGGCCCTGGTTGATGGGGGCATAGTCGTCCGCCGCGTTCTGATTGGTCACGCCACGCCCGCTCCACCATGGGGGCGGCGCGGCGACGACCACGAGCGCCCCGGCGATGAGCACGAAGGCAATCGTCCGGAGGCGGACATGGCCCCGGAGGGAGGATAACAGATGGCGGAGGGAGGGCATCGGGGGAGGTGATCCGTGATCGGTGATCTGTGGTAGGGGGAAGCTGGATGCGCGTTGCTGTTGCTCGTTGCTGGCTGTTTAGTTTCCCGTGTCGATCGTGCCGTCGGGCCTTGTGCCTTTGTGGAAGGCTCCCATGTCCAGGTCTCCAGCGGGCAGCAAGCGGACGATGCCTTTGACATTGAGGTTGCCCTCGACGGTGACCACGCCGCCGAACTGCGCGCTCCGGGCCGCGATCTGGGTCTGCACGGTGGTGGTGCCATTCGCACCGGATTCCGTGCGCACGAGATTGAGGGCGTCCGCGCGCAGGTGGCTCTTGGACGCGGCGACCGCAGTGCCGCCACCGGTTTCCACCCAGCTCCGCCTGGCAGTGTGCAGTGTCTCTTCCGCGCTGTTCTGCGCAGTCAAATCCGCGCCATCGGAACCCCTGCCGGCCTGGTGGAAGGACCAGGGAGTGAGGGCAAAGTTGCGCGACGTGTCCTCGCTGGTCATCATGAGGCCGCCGCTGTAGATGCTCAGCGCCGTCCACTGGCTCCCGCTGCCGGAGGCGGAGGGGAAGACGAAGTCATAGTTCGTGTCCGAGCGCGAGGCGTTGAACTTCACATGCGGGGCACCGTAGCTGGTCAGCGCGACGTTTTCCACCACGTCCGGCACCCATGTCTGCTGCTGCTCGAAATGCGTGCCGATGATGCCATACGAGTAGTTCAATTCCCCATAGTGCCCGCCAGTCTCCTGCCATTCCATGTGTGATCCCCAGTAGCCGTCGGTGACCATGTTGCCGTCGGAATCAAACACTGCCGGGTAGTAGTCGTTCACAGTCACCCAGCCGTAATCCACGAACCAGTGATTCTGTTCACCGACCCACCCATAGTCCTCCACGACGACGTTCTGCATGGTGTAGTAACCCGGGGTGATGACATTCGTCTGCATGGTGGTGGATTCCTCCTGGCTCACGCTGAGCCACAAGCCGGGCACTTGCGGGTTTTCCGTGAGATGGCCGAAGCTGGTGGCACCCCACAGGTTCGTGTCGTGCTGAATGAGCAGCCCCTGCTGCACGGTGAGGTTGCCGGGAATGGTCTGGTCGGCACGGGCGATGCCGGCGCGGGCGAGCAGCAGGCAGATGCAGAGGAGCGGGAGGATTTTGCTGGTTTTCATGGGACTTGGGATTCGGGGTGATGGCTAATGAGGCGGGATTTCTGTGCTAGGGTTTCAGGAAAGAGACATGTGATGACGAGGCAGGGCGGCGGTGGGCTTCAGCCACGGTGGTCGGGAGGCTCAGTCTCATGGCGGGAAGATGCGTTCACACGGCAGCGAGACTCCGCGATGGGACTGGGATGCCGATGTGTGTTGCCTTGAGCCAGCCATGCTGTGGCACCGTGCCGCAGCGCGGCCACTGGCGCCGAGGAGGCATAATAATCCGTCGCGATGGGCTGCTGGGAATCCTCGGGTTTTCGGCTTGCAAAAAGGGCGCGGGTGCTTCCGTCCGCCTATTGGAGCCGTTGAGCCGTTGAGCCGTTGAGCCGTTGAGCCGTCTTGGGTTTCATCGGGGGATGCACTTTTCGGAACTGCACGGTTCGTAAAGAATGGTGCCTGCCGATTGCAAGCCTTCGTTTCAACAATCGGGTACTCGTTGCGCCCGAATCTGTACGGCACGCCGAAAATCAGGGCATCCCTGACGAAGGGAGGCGTGAGCACCCGGTCTCGCTCAAACAATTGCCGAATGCACGCGGCCAGTCGCATCGGCGCCGGGGCGGAATGGGGAGACTTTCACGACATTCTCGGCGTCGTAATCAATCAGGTGCAGCCAGTCCTCGGTGATGTCCGTCGGCGGGAAGATGTCGTTCTCGTGGTATTCCGCCTCGAGTGAAATGAGCAGGTCCGCCTCGCTGATGCCCTCATCTTTGCCGCTTGCGAGGGCCCGCTTGATGGCTACGGCTTTCGCGCGTTCGACGATGCTGGCGATGATCGCTCCGCTGACGAGATCGCCACGGTAAAGGATTTCCTTCCTTCCGCTGCGAAGCGTGATGCTGAGGAAACGGTTCTCATCCTTGTGCGCAAACTGGGTCTCGATCACGCGGTCCACGAGGTATGCGACGGTCTTCTCCGCACCGCCTTTGGCGGCAATCAGCTTCGGATCGTAGGGCAGGTTTTCCGTCAGGTAGATGCGGTAGATCTCCTGGGCACCTTCGCGCGTGGGGCGGTTCACCTTGATTTTCCGATCGATCCGGCCCGGGCGGAGGATGGCGGGGTCGATGAGATCGGCGCGGTTGCTGGCGATGATGATCACCGCATCGTGGAGGCTTTCGAGCCCGTCCATTTCCGTGCAGAACATCGGGACAAGCGTGCTGAGGATGTTGTTCCAGCGTCCGCCGCGCCGCGTGCCGAGGATGCTCTCGGCTTCATCGATGAAGATGAACGGCAGGTAGCCCTCGCGGCGTTTCTCGCGCGCGGTGGAAAAGATCTCACGGACGATCCGTTCGCTCTCGCCGACCCACATGTTCAGGATCTCGGGCCCCTTGATGTGCATGAAGAACTCGCGCATCTCCTGGCCGGTCTTGGCGCAGAGTTGCTGCGTGAGGTTCCACGCTGTCGCCTTCCCGATGAGCGTCTTGCCGCAGCCGGGGGGACCGTAGAGGAGGAATCCCTTCGGCGTCGCGTGGTGGAATTTCTCGTAGAGTTCGGGATGCAGCAGCGGACCCTCGATCGCTTCGCGGATCGCCTCGATGGCATCGTGCTGGCCGCCGACCTTGTCCCACGGAAGCTCCGGCACGGTGTCGAGGTAGTATTCGTTGTTCTTGGTGCGCGCCAGCACCTCGAGGGCGACGCGGAAATTGGCATCGGCGCGGATCTCGTCGCCGGACTTGAGCTTCTCCTTTGCGAGAAGCTCGCTGCGGTAGAGGACCATGCTCTGCTGACCGGCCTCGCCGCCGACGCGGATGCGATCGTTGCCGATGGTTTCCGCCACCTTCACGACCGGACCCGCGCGGTCGTAGCCCAGATCGCCCACGACGACATAGGCCTCATTCACCAGCACGCGCGTGCCGCGGCGGAAGGAACGGAGATCGAGCCGCGGATCGACGTTGCAGTAGAACTCCGCGCCGCCGACGACAATTTGCGCGAGCATCGTGGGGCGTCCTTCGTCGAAGCGCGGATACGACGTGACGAAAGTGCCGATTCGGTTCGCCGGGGACGTGACCTTCTGGAGCGCGGTCTCGAGCTTCTCGATGGTGTCACGCGCCTCGGCCATGATGTCCTCCCGCTCGGCCACTTCCGAGCGGATGTCGAGGAGCCCCGTGCGGACCGGATCTCCAGGCGGGAGCTGGGCGACGAGTCTTTCGAGACGATCGACGAGGCCGAGTGGTTCGTCGGACGGCGGAGTCGGGTGAGCATCCATCGGTTTGCGCGAAGATACATCACGTATCGTTCCGCGCAACGAGCCCACCGAGAAAAAGCGGGCTGGGGAGATGGAATCCCGCGGCGCGCATGAATCCCGCTGTCGGGATCCGTTCTACTTCCTGACTTTGAGTTCCTGGAACTTGGCCTCGACGGTCTCGGACTGACTCTTCAGCAGAGCCTGCGCCCTCTCCAGGAACGCCTTCAGCTCCGGGTCCATGACGGTCTTCAAAGTCTTCTCGGCTTCGAGGGCGTTCTTCTTCGAGTCCTTCGCGAAGAGCTCGAAGTAGGCGAGCGTCCACTGTTTGTCGTCCTTGATGGGATTGAGCTTTGCGACGTTCGCCTTGTCGGCCTTCGTCATGTCGAGGGGGATCTTCTTGCCATCGACGCCGTGCAACTGCGCGAGATCAACGCCAGGAGTCCAGAGATCCGTGGCCTCCTTGTGCAGCTTCGAGCCAAATGCGACGAGTTGCGGTTCCGTCTCCTTGAAGCGCGAGCGCAGCCGGAGCGACATGTTGAGCTGGAACTGGAGGCTTTCCGCGACCGTGAGGTAAGCGCGGGTGTCGGATGAGGAAAAAGGCTTCGGCTTTTGTGCAGGCGCGCCGGGTGCGGCTGCACCGGCAGGCTTTGCGCCGGGCGCGGCCACGGGAGGGGTGGTCTGGGCCTGGCTGGTGGCGGTGAAGGCGAATGCCGTGGCGACGAGGAGGATGGGACGGAGTTGATTCATGGAGTGTTGGATCGTTCTGCGTGGAGCGCCATTCAAGGACAACGGACGGCGCGCTGCAAGCGGACAGACGGCCTTGAAGAAGTTGCTCGCCCCGGGGCGGAACTCTGCGCGATATACGCAGCGCTTCGCTCCCTCTTCCTTCTTCCAGTGAAAAAAGCCCTCTCATTCCTTGTCTGGCTGTCCGTCGCGCTGCTCGGCGCCGGGTCCTACGCTTGGCTCGCCCTCCAGCGATCGGAACGGGTGAACTCCGGCTTTCTCCTCGTCGCGGCGGTCTGCAGCTACGCCATCGGATACCGGTTCTACTCGAAATGGATTGCGGCAAAGGTGCTCATGCTGAACGACCGCCGCGCGACGCCGTGCGAGATCCATGAGGACGGATCGGATTACGTGAAGACGAACAAGTGGGTGGTGTTCGGCCACCACTTTGCGGCGATCAGCGGACCCGGCCCGCTGGTCGGGCCCGTTCTCGCGGCGCAGTTCGGGTTTCTTCCCGGTTCGCTTTGGATTCTCATCGGGGTGGTGCTTGGCGGAGCCGTGCAGGATTTCGTGATCCTGGTCACCTCCATGCGTCGCGACGGCCGCTCGCTGGCGCAGATGGTGAGGGATGAACTGAACCCGGTCGCGGGGATCATCGGTGTGTTCGCGATTCTTGCGATCATGATCATCCTTCTCGCGGTGCTGGCGCTGGTCGTCGTGAAGGCGCTGGCCGAGAGTCCGTGGGGAGTTTTCACCGTAGCGGCGACGGTCCCGATTGCGCTGTTCATGGGCGGCTACCTGCGCTGGGCGCGGGTGGGGAAGGTGATGGAGGCCTCGGTGATTGGCGTGGTGCTGACGATGCCGCCGATCTGGGCCTTTCTTTCGGGATTCACCTGCCAGCAGCTGGGCTTGACCTATGAGCCGCTGGTTGCCGCGACACGCTTCATCGGACAGGCGACGATCCCGGTGATCCTGTTCGTGCT
>JBEBGK010000274.1:0-5456 GCA_040081515.1 Chthoniobacteraceae bacterium | reverse complement strand
CTCCCGGCGCGCCGCGAGCTTGCTGAATGCGATATCGTGCGGATCGAGGCACCAGCCGATCCCCCATTCGTGTTCTCGTTCTCGACCTTCACCAGCCGCGATTCCCAACCGGCGGGCAGAGTCGCGGTCGTCGGCTCCACGCCATCCTCCCAGATGCCGTGTGTCTGGTGAAACAGCGACATCTCGCCGAGATTCCCGGCGAGGGCAGGCGACAAATCGGGACGCAGCCGCGGATACACGTCCGCCTCGATGGACTCGCGCAGCACGCGCGGCGCATCGGGATGCCGCCCGAGGATGGCCTGGCTGCCGATGACGATGAACTCCCTCTCGTCCGTCGTGCCCTTACACGCCCGCAGGATGTGTTCGAGTTCGGAGCGCTTCATACTTGGCGAAAATCCGCGCCCGATCGTCCTGCGGCATCAGCACCGCAAACGGGCTGCTCTGCCGGAGCCGCTGGCCCTCCTCGCTGCGATCTTCAATCGCCGCGAGCACCGACGGCAATCCCTGCCGGATGATCGCCATCCACTCCGCCAGCGCGTCCTTGTTCTGGTCGGAATAATCAGGTTTATCGAGAAACCGCTGAATCCACGCCACGACGAGATCGATCTTCGCCGGGTCCGCCCGCAGTTCGCGGGCGATCACGCCATGCAGTTCCAGACTGCGCTCGTCGATGACTTCGTGCCAGTTCATGCTGCGGAACGTATCAGAGCCGCGTGGCCGCGGCAAGCTGTCGCCCCAGAGCCCGCGCAATGCACCATCGCAGTCATCCATTCCCCCTTCGTGCCCTTCGTGTCCTTCGTGGTTCAAATGAATCGTCACCGGCCCAGCGCCCGGGCGATCCGGTCGGCCACGCGCGGCCAGTGCTTGGCGGCGAGGTCGTGCTCCCAGATGCGCAGCACCGTCCAGCCCGCCTGGCGCAGGGCACGCGTCACCGTCCGGTCCCGCCCGGTGTTGCGCGCCAGCTTCGCCTTCCAGAATGCCCGGTTCCCCGCCGGCATCGTCCCATGCTTCGGGCAGCCGTGCCGGAGGTTCCCCTCTTACTCTTTGTCTTGCTCCTGCTCCTGCTCTCCCGCGACGCCGTGGCTTCGAATCGTTCAAACGAACGAGAGCATGAGCATGAGCAAGACAAAGAGGTAAGAACTCCGGCCATCATCCGCAGCTCCGTGTCCTTGTTCCCGCTCCCGCGGATCGGTGCCATCACCGCGCTCGGCTTCGCCTTGGTGAAAATGTCGGGCATTTTTGATTCTACAGCAACGCTTCACTTTCACGACGTATCTTGGCATCGTGATCGAAATGGAAACGTCGAACGCGAAGAATGTCTCACGGTCATCGCGAGCTTGGTACGGCGCGACGATCGCTGAATTTCAGCGAACTCCGCCTGACTCAATCTTTGCTTGCCTCGTCAAAAACGGCGACTTCGCTCTGCTCACCACGCAGAAGGACGCTTGGGTGGCACAGATCAATTTCCTGAAAGAACACATCGGCGGACTGAGCGGGTCGTTGTTCTTGGAGTTCAATATCCCTCGGATGGGCCGACGTATTGACACAGTGCTGCTCATCGGACCGGTCGTCTTCGTGATCGAATTCAAGGTCGGTGAGAAGTCTTTCGACCGGGCGGCGCTCGATCAAGTGTGGGACTACGCGCTGGACCTGAAAAACTTTCACGAGGCGAGTCACACAGTTTCTCTTGTTCCAATCCTCATTGCCACGGAGGCGACTGAAGAAGCCCCGATCGAGCTGCATGCCGATGAGGATAAGGTCTATCGCCCGATACAGGTGCAGGCACTGCACTTTCGCGAGGCAATTGATCTGACGCTCCGAAGAATCGGCGGTGAAGCACTTGATGAACAGCGATGGTCAAGCGCGCCATACCGGCCAACGCCTACCATCATCGAAGCTGCACGATGTCTCTACGCGAAACACTCGGTCGAAGCCATCGCGCGCTACGATGCGGGCGCTCAGAATCTTCGGCTCACTTCTCGCCGGATTGAAGAACTCGTCGATGAAGCGCGGGGAAAACATCGGAAGATCATTTGCTTTGTCACGGGTGTGCCAGGAGCGGGAAAGACGTTGGTCGGGCTGAATCTCGCAACCCGACATCGTGAGTCGGAACAGCCGACTCACGCCGTTTTTCTGTCAGGTAACGGCCCACTGGTGGCGGTGCTCCGGGAAGCACTCACCCGAGACGAATTGGCCCGGCGGAAACGTGACGGCGAGAAATTGACGAAAAAGAAAGCCGCAAACCCAGTCAAAGCCTTCATCCAGAACGTTCATCATTTTCGGGATGAGGCCCTGAGACATCCCGGACCACCGGACGATCACGTAGTAATTTTCGACGAAGCGCAACGCGCTTGGGATCAGCGGAAGGCTGCGAATTTCATGAGACAGCGCAGGGGTCTCGCAGCGTTTGCTCACTCAGAACCCGCATTCTTGATTGCGTATATGGATCGGCATACGGACTGGGCAGCAATCGTCTGCCTTGTTGGTGGTGGGCAAGAAATCCACACGGGCGAAGCGGGGATCGCGGCCTGGCTCGATGCGGTGAACGCGACGTTTCCCGATTGGCACATGTACATTTCTTCACAGCTTACCGACAGTGAATATGCGGCGGGCAAAGCCTTGGACGCCGTGAGGGATCGACCGGAAGCACATCTCGACGAAAACCTCCACCTCGCAGTCTCGATGCGGTCATTTAGAGCCGAAAACGTCTCGGCATTCGTGAAAGCACTTCTCGACTGCAAGAAGCCGCAGGCGCGCGAAGCATATTCAAAGCTTGCGGCCCGTTACCCGATCGCAATCACGCGCAATCTCGATCGCGCGAAACGATGGATTCGAAACCACGCACGCGGAACGGAGCGTTATGGACTCGTCGCGTCATCGAAAGCCCAACGTCTCAAACCGCACGCCATCGATATCCGCGTGGAGGTGAATCCTGTGCATTGGTTTCTCAACGAAAACAATGATACCCGATCGAGCTTCTATCTCGAAGACGCTGCGACGGAGTTTCAAGTTCAGGGACTGGAACTCGATTGGGCGTGCGTAACGTGGGACGGTGACCTTCGGTTCAAAGAGCCAGGATGGAGCCACCACAACTTTCGCGGGGATGGGTGGCAGAACATCAAAAATCTTGAGAACCAGAATTACCTTAGAAACGCCTACAGAGTCCTTCTCACACGCGCCCGCCAAGGAATGGTAGTCTTCGTTCCGCCCGGCGATGCAAACGATCCGACTCGTTCGCCCGCCTGCTACGATTCGACCTTCCAATATTTGGCGGAACTCGGGATTCCGGTTGTCGAGTAGGCTCGCCAGAGCTTCCGCCGCGCATTGCTAAAACTCCACGTCCCGGCACTTCTGCTCCAAAGCGAAAGCAATCTGTTTCATCCGTTTCTCACTCTCGGGAGAGATCGCATGGATGCCGCGAGCGCGGACGAGCGCGCGAACCTCTTTGGGATTTACCACGTAAACGGCGCCACGGCCCTTTAGCTTCACCATCCATCCGGGAAGGGCGAGCACGGCTTCGACTTTTACCGGTTCGCTCAGCGCCTTGCTGAGGAAATCGCGCACCCACGCGGCATTCCGTTGCGCCTGCTCAAGGCCGTGGGAATCCGACCACTGCGGGAAGTGCAGTTGCCTGCCGTCAAAGATGACCTCATGCGCAGCAGTCTCGTCGCCCTTTTCGCGCTTGCGCCGCGTTTTCGTCTCCACTACGAGCACGCTTTCCGGCGCGACGACGATGTGGTCGATGTTCCAAGTCTTGTCGGGCTGTAGGTCGTGAAACACGTAGCAGCCGCCACGCGCGAGTTCCTGCAACTGTTCGGCAACCGCGCGCTCACCGCTCAGGCCGAGTTGGTGATTGGTGTATCGCTTAAAAACAACGAAGAATCGCCACGCGAGCGGAACGAACACGACGGTGGCTATCAGAACCGCGGCCCACACCTTCGTCGCCGGAACTGAAACCATGAAACTAACGCCCAGAGCGCCAGACGTTGCCGCGCCAATGGGGACGATCACCGCCAACGCGAACCACATCATGGCATTCTCATTCAATTCGCTTAGCTTCTCGGCAAGGGAAGTTCCGGCAGGCCGGAGCATCCGCTCCTTCACGGGTCTCCGGATCCCCCGCGCACGGCGCACCGCAGCGAACGACAGCACGACACCCACGAGCAAGGTCAGGAATACGAGATAGAGAAGGATTAGAAAAAGACCGAGAGGCATTGGTCTGCGTAGAGTAACCGGACGGCTCCCGCTGGCAATCGTTCGCACCCCGCGTTCTACTTTACGACCCACCACCGAGGGCGTTTTTGCCATGCCGCGCAGCGTGCCGGGTCATGGACGATGAGTCATTGGACGATGAGTCAAGACGATTGCGGAGTGCGGAAAGCGGAAAGCGGAAATTCTTCACCACGGAGGCGCGAAGGACGCGAAGGGGTTGGAGCTTGGCCGGTGACGAATGATGGGCCTCATAAGGCCAAAGATTTTCTTTTTGCCCCAAGACGCTCTGTATAAACGACCTGCGGCAAGCGGAGTTCCAAGCGCGGGGGGTGCCTGCTGGAATTGGGGCGGTGGACACGATCGACGACGTAACAGGCGCATCCAGTGACCTTTGCGGCTGCGGACGAAACGAACTACCGGCTTGCTACCGATTGTTTCGAAATCGGTAATTAACCTCAGCCGGGCCCCGCGTTTGGGCCGGCGGTGTAGCGCGGGGAATCCTGCCCGCGGGGCAGTCTTTTTCGGTCGCGGACAGGATTGTCCGCGTTACGGCTCGTGGGCCTTGTAGGTCTTGCAGTATTGGTCGGACTCGCGCACGGGGAACTTCTTTTCCAGGTCCACATCGTTCGCGCTGGACCCTGCGCCCCACGAGAACAGGCGCTCGAACAGCGGCAGCAGGCGGCTCTTCCGTATTTGCTCGAGGAAGTAAACCTCGTGCTCCTTTTCCTTCATCCCCATCTCGTAGAGCATCGCATCGTGGTCATGGATGCCGAGGGAGTGGAAGTGGCGCATCATCACGAAGTATTCGCACACATTCCCGCTCTCCAGCTTGCCCGCGAAAAAGAACGGCATGAACCGCCCGATGACATGGCAGCTCGCGGAGATGACGCGGCCGATGATGTGGAGCTTCACCTCCAGCCAGCGCGACACGGGCACGTCGTAGCGGCGCATGAGCCCGAGCACATTTTCGCGGTGCTGCCATTCGTCCTGCTCGATCTGCCGCACGGCCGCCTTTGCCGCCGGGTCGCGCAGCGAACGGGCATGGCCGATGTACGCGAAGGCCGCGGCCTTCTCGCCGGAATAGGCCTTCTGCAGGAGTGTCACCAGTGCGGGATGGTCGAGCTTCATGCGAGCTGGAATCTGGCAGCGACGGGCCGAAAAAGCGCGGGGAAATGTGCTTCGTAGCGTGGGTTGGGCAAAGTAGGCGAGGTTTCCAACCTCGCGTGGCGAGATGGGCGCAGGGG
>JBEBGK010000273.1:0-5458 GCA_040081515.1 Chthoniobacteraceae bacterium | reverse complement strand
GGTAGGGAGCGGTCAGTTTCTCCGCAAGGCGCGGAGGAAGCCGCTCAGGACCTTGGCGGTCTCGGTCGTGATCGGAAGGAGTTCTGTATGCCGTGCGGTGCTGGGGAATCCGAGTCGGTGAGAGATGCCGACCTGGCATTCGACCTCGCGGGCTGGGCCGCAAGCGCCGCAAGCGCCGTCGAGGAAACGGAGGTATCCAGCATTGGACGAGCGGGCGCTTCCTTCGACAATGTTGCAAGCGACTGACATGATTTCTTCGAGCGGCCTGCCACGACGGGAATGATCGGGGCGTCGAATTCCCGCGGATTCAGGTTTCCACAGCCTTGGCGGGGATAAAAAAAGGCGGCGCCACCCTGAATCTCCGGGAAAACTGATTTTTTCTGCCGGCAAAAGGGGCGAGATACAATGGTTGCCGGGGAAGCTGAAAACTGGGTTCCGGCAATGGGACCGTAAGAATCGTATGACATCGCAGAACGACGAATCCGTGAAGTGAGACCGGACTGGGGGTGGAGGATTGGAACGCGGAGTGATGTCGTGCCCGCGCTCTGTCGGGCTCGGCTACGATTCCACCGGTCGCATTCGGCCATCGCCATGCAACCGGGGACCTGTGGCACGCGGGTATGTCTGGCACCGGAGAATTTCACCGCGAGACGAGCCAGGTTCCGGCGATCGCGTCGTTCGGGCCGCGGGACGGGTTGCGGATCGTGAGGGACAGCAGCCATGTCATCACCAACCCGAAGACGATCGCGACGACGGGAAAAGCGTGCGCCATTCCTGGCACGATCTGGCAGAGCGCGAGCATGAATGAACCGAGCAGCAGGGGCGCCCACCCCAGCAAGCCTCGCCAGAGTGCGCGAAGCCGGGAGGCGGGTTCACCGTCGGCTGTGACGAGAACGATGTCATTCATGCGAAGGCCGGGCGGTACCCCGGTGAGGGCCGATCCGCCGAGGCCGATGAGGGCGCTCAACAACAGAAAATTCAAGGCAGCCGCGGTGCCTGCCAGCAGCCAGATGCCGAAACTCGACTCACGGTCACGGCGGCTTTGGAGCCAGGGCTCTATCCACGCCTGCGCCGTTCGCAGTTCCGCCTCTCCCGGCTGGCCCGTGGTCGTCAATGCATTGCGCGCGGTCTTTTGCCAGGCCTGTGCTCCCGGGTGGTTCCAGAAGTCCGCTCCCGTGATAATCGCGTGGTACGATCCGGCGAGAACCACCGAGCATTGTTCGGCCGTGGCGGGATTGGTCACGGAGGTCTCACGATGCACCTCGAGGAGGAGTCTCAATGACGGCAGGGTCGGATGCTCCTTCATCCACAGTGCATCGAAGCGCCGTGCATTCTTGGAATTTCCCAGCGAAATCGTAAGCATGATGCCCAGGGCGACGAAAGGCGCGATTAACACGCCCGGGAGGCGTCGTTGCAGAGTCACCTCTCCGGGGCGGTCGATGTCTGCCCGCAGGCGCTCCACGACAAGCCCGAGCGACGTGGAACTGTAGGCGCGCAACGCGACAAGGATTTGGTGTGCGTGCAGTGGCAGCCTGCGGGGCAGTGCCGAAGATGCGACATCGAGAAGAAGTTGCTGCGCGCCGTTCGCGTCGTGCGGGTGCTGCGGCTGCTTCGGCTGCGCGCCGGGCGCCGGGAAGTCCACGAGAACAACGCGCCCCTCTCGCGTCACCCAGAGCCGGTCGATGCCGATCGCGTCAGGGATGGTTTTGTCCGCGATCGAAGTCTGCAATTCCTCCGCCAGATCAAGCAGCCACGAGCGGACGCGCACCCATGGCTGTTCGCCTGCCAGAAATGCCAGAAGTGGGGCGCCATCCGGAGCCTCGTAGGCATCCCAGCTTTCCCCGGGCGAACGCCTGCCTGTGAGCCACCGCAGGCGTCCGGGACGGTTGATGTCGCGGCGGGTGCTGCGGATTGCGGGCGTTTCCGGCGGAACGATGCGGATCCAGACAGGGCGCCGCAACGCCTCGTCGAACGCGGAGACCCAGTCCTGGCCGCGATTGCGCACCGAGAAAGGCCCGATCCGTTCTCCACCTGTTTCGGCTTCGCCAGTCCGGGAATCGGGGATGGGCGGTCGGGCGGTGGTCGTCGGCGCGGCGATGACGCGGGTGCTGCTCAGCAGGTCGTGCAGCGCGGCATAACCGTTCGTGCGCCGCATCGAAACGAAAAGGATCACGAAAAGGATTACGCCGAGCATTTCCTCCGGCATGGTGCGGGCCTTCATTGTCGCGTTCTGATACTCCGCGGCCCCGCGACAGCACCAGGCCACCGCGTCGCTGAGGTGCATCGCAACCGCCAGGAGGAATCCCCGCGCCACAGCACGGGGGATGCCCGCGACGCCGCCGCCGCGCCGGGTCACGCGAAGACCGCAGGTCGCCTTGCCGAGCCCTGCCCCCCAGAGGCCTTCCGGGATGCCTACACAAAGGATTTCCCATGTGACAAATGCGAGATAGATCGCGATCGCGCTACCGGTGCGCTCGGCAAGCATTCCGCCCTCGCTCCCTTTCGCCGAGTGAAAGGCCAGCGACGGAGAAATCATTACCAGCAGGTCAATGAAACCGGCGACGAATCGCAGCCCCGGTGGCGCAGGGATGGGCGCGGTCGAACGAAAGGGAAGCAGCGCTGTCCGGAGCGCGGCGTAACTTTCAAAACGGGCCTCCGCCTTTCGCGAAAGGCTGCGCATCACCACCCGGGAGAGGTCGCGTGGGATGCGGGGGCTCACTTTCGCGGGCTCGACGATTGCCATTTCCAGCACCGCCCGGATCAGAGTGTCGATGTCATCCGCCTCGTGCGGATTTTTCGCCGTGAGCAGATAGTAGAGCGTCGCGCCGACCGAATAGATGTCGCTGCGCTGATCGATTTCTTCCCCGCGGAGTTGCTCCGGCGACGCGAATGCGGGCGTGCCGACGACCTGTCCGGCTTCGTCTTTGATGTTCTGTGCCATGGTCGCGACGGAGATCGAAAGCCCGAAGTCTCCGACCTTCACCGTCCCCTCCGGACCCAGGAAGCAGTTTGCCGGCTTGATGTCCCGGTGCAGCACTCCCTGCGCGTGCGCCGCCTCGAGTCCGTCGATGATCTGAAGGGCCGCGTCAACGGCCATGCCGGGCGTCAGCGGACCTTCCCGTGAGACGCGATCCTTCAGCGTTCCTGACGGGACGATCTCCATGGCGATCGCCGCCACCCCTTCGATTTCCTCGGCGGCGAAAACCGCGACGACATTCGGATGCCGCACGGCCGCAGCGAACTGGCCCTCAAGGACGAACCGCGCGCGCAGCTCCGGTGTGTCCAGGGTCGAGCCGAGCACTTTCAGCGCGACGCGCCGCCCGCTCGCGATCTGCTCGGCCTCGTAAACCGCCCCCATGCCTCCGCGTCCGAGCAGGCTGAGGATCCGGTAACCGCCGAAGTCGAACGCCTCCCGCACCACCGAACCCGGCGTGAGACCGGACGCGAGCTTCGGGAAGGAACTCGCCGAGAACTGGCTGACCAGTCCCATCCGCAGGATGCACTTCACGCAGAGTCCCGAGGTGTCGGTCGGTGATAGCGTGACGCCACATTCAAAGCACTCGGTGGGAGGCGCCGCACTCATCCCGAAGCCCTCGCGATCCAAGAGGCGAATGCCCAACCGGCTTGGCGATGAATTGCCAACTGCGGACGAATCCCCGCGTCCTGCCGATTCAGCGATCCGCTTCTGCCGGTTTGCAAGTGTTGCCGCGCGAAGGAACGCTCGGCGCCTCTTGATCGCTCGGGCAGCCGATGGAGTTGACGGACGATCTGGCGCAACATGATGGGCGCAGGCTATACCGATGGAGCCCGGCCGAGGCAATGAGCCCCTGCCAGGCGTCATGCGCCCGCGGCAGCGAGTTTCAGTGAGGCTGAATCAAGCGGCCGATGTGGCTTGGCAACGAGGGGCGCTAACGAGGTTTGATACGAAGCGGATTAGCGGCTGGGTAATTCCAAGTTTGCCCTTGCAGGATTATTCAGAACTCCTCAGCATCAAACGGTCGGGAGATCCTGCCTGCCGGTTCGACGATGGGGAGGAACAAACACTTCACCTCACCCGACCAGAAATCCATGGCCGATTACAAACAGGCAAACCGCCAGATGGTCGTGAGTACTCCTCTCGGCCAGGACAAGCTGCTGCTCGTGGGATTTGAGGGCACGGAGCAGATCAGCGGCCTTTACAGCTTCCGCCTGGATCTCGTCGCGAAGAATAGCGACAGCGCGGATGTCAAATTTGACAAGCTCCTCGGCCAGGAGCTTGCGGTCACGATGTGGATCCAGAACAAGGACCCGAACAGCACCGAGCCGGAGGAGCGTTATTTCCGGGGCATCTGCCGGCAGTTTTCGCAGGGCAACCGCGATCAGGAATTCACCTATTACCGCGCCGAGATCGTCCCGCAGTTCTGGCTCACTACGCGCACCGCGCAGAGCCGCATTTTCCAGCAGATCAGCGTTCCCGACATCCTAAAGAAGGTGCTGACCGGGCTGAAGGTCAGCTACAAGCTGGAGGGCAACTTCGAGAAACGGGAATACTGCGTGCAATACCGCGAGACGGACTTCAACTTTGTGAGCCGCCTCATGGAGGAGGAAGGCATCTTCTACTTCTTCAAGCACGACAAGGGCGGTCACGAACTGGTGATCGCCAACTCCGCGCCCGCGCACGAGGATGTGCCCGGCGCAGCGAAGGTCCAGTGGAACGTCGAGGAAGGGGACCGGACTGCGATGCGTCACATCCACGAGTGGGTGAAGCTGCAGGATATCCGTTCCGGGAAGTTCGCCCTGTGGGACCAGTCGTTCCAGCGCCCGGGTGATAACTTCGAGTCGAAGAAAAATACCCTCGGGAGCATCGCGGTGGGCAAGGTGACCCATAAGCTCGAAGTCGCGGGCAACGAGAAGTTCGAGATTTACGATTACCCCGGCGAGTTTGCCCAGCGCTTTGATGGGATCGACAAGGGCGGCGGCGAGCAGGGCGGGGAACTGGGGAAAATCTCCCAGGACGGGAGTCGCACGGTCGGGCTGCGCATGCAGGCAGAGACATTGGCGGGCCTCGTGATTCAGGGTAGTTCGAATTGCAACCAGTTCACCTCCGGCCACAAGTTCACCCTCGAAAAACACTTCGACGCGGAGGGCAGCTACGTCCTTACGTCCGTCCACCACATGGCGCAGGGTGGCACCGCTTACCGAAGTGGCGCGGATGATACATTCGTCTATTCGAACAGCTTCACGTGCATTCCGAAGGACCTTCCGTACCGGCCACAGCGCACGACGCCGAAACCGTGCGCATGCGCGAGCATTGGCGGCTGGTGAAGGAGTACGACCTCACGCGCGACTTGCTGGTGGTCACGCACTGCTGGCAGAAGGCGGATGGCGGCGAAGTCATCGTCGCCGCCAAGGGGGCACCTGAGGCGATCGCGAAACTGTGCAAGGCGGATGCGGCGCTGCAGACCGGCATCCTCGATCA
>JBEBGK010000272.1:0-5466 GCA_040081515.1 Chthoniobacteraceae bacterium | reverse complement strand
ATCAAGCGCTTCGGCGCCAGCGCCGCGACGGGCGACGGTGGCGGACGATTCTTCGGCTACAGTCTGCGCACCCCGCGCTGGCGCTACACCGAGTGGGGCGAAGGTGCGCAAGGCCGCGAACTCTACGACCACGATGCCGACCCGAAGGAACTCACCAATCTCGCGAACGATCCCGCGCATGCAAAAACCGTCGAGGAGCTTTCCACACAACTCCGCGCCGCCGCGAAGACCACCTTGCCCGCCGACGGCAAGACGCCCGAGATCATCAAGGAAGGCGGCATCTGGGCGCCGCAACTCGTGGAGTAACAGGGCGCCGGAAATTCAGGCCCGCACCGCCGCGGGCGGCAGCGGCAGCACCTCGAAGTCCGGATTCTTTTCCTCGAAATAACGCGCGGTCCAGTCGTTTGGGAACAGCACGAGCCAAGCGCCAAGCGCGTCGCGGACGAGCGTAGCGCCCGTGGGAAGGATCACTTTCGGCCGCCCGGATTCGCTTCGCCGGCTGGCTTCCTCGGCGGGAACTTTCTCCCGGATCCACCGCGCGATGTTCCACGAGGCGGATTCGCGGCGGGTGGGTGCGCCGTACTCCGTCTCCAGCCGGTACTGCAGCACATCGAATTGCAGCACACCGACCGCGCCGAGCAGCGGGACGCGTGAGAGCGAATCCGGCAGTTCGTACGCCTGCGCCACGCCTTCCTTCAGCAATTGCGAGAGACCGTCGCGGAAGCGTTTGAAGTTCGCCGTGCTGTCGTTGTGGAGAAAAATGAACGTCTCCGGTGCGAAGCGCGGCATCTCGTCGAAGCACACGCCGGGATCCTCGGCGAGCGTGTCGCCGATGTGCAGATCGTAGTTGCCCACGAGGCCGACGACGTCACCGGCGTAAGCCTCATCCACCGTCTCGCGCTCGCGGGCGAAGAGACGCTTCGAATTTGCGAGCCGGATGCGCTTGCCCGAGCGCGGATGAATCACCGTCATGTCGCGCCGGAACACACCGGAGACGATGCGCATGAAGGCCACGTGGTCGCGGTGCTTCGGGTCCATGTTCGCCTGAATCTTGAACACGAAGCCCGAGAAGCCGGGCGCATCGGGCGCGACAGGACCGCCGGTGCTGTGGCGCGGCGTGGGCGGCGGCGCGAGCGCGAGGAAACGCCGGAGCAGCAGATCGACGCCGAAGTTGTTCATCGCGCTGCCGAAGAAAACAGGGGTCACCTTTCCCGCGCGAACTTCGTTGAGGTCGAACGCGGTACCCGCGCCCTCGAGGAGGCCGATTTCGTCGCGGAACCGCGCGTAAGCATCGGGCTCCATGGCCTCGCGGACGATCTCGTGGTCGATGCCCGTGACCTCCACCGGCGCGCGGAATGCGCCGCCAGGCGTCCTTTCAAAAAGATGCACCTCGCGTGTCTCGCGATCATAGACCCCGCGGAATTCGAGCCCGTTGCCGAGCGGCCAGTTCATCGGCAGCGCGTGGAGGCCGAGCACCTTCTCGAGTTCGTCGAGCAGTTCGAGCGGCGGGCGCGTGGGCCGATCGAGCTTGTTCATGAAGGTGAAGATCGGCACGCCCCGCTGGCGGCACACCTCGAAAAGTTTCAGCGTCTGTGCCTCGATGCCCTTGCCGGCATCGATGACCATCACGGCCGCATCCACGGCGGTGAGCACGCGGTACGTGTCCTCGGAGAAATCCTTGTGGCCCGGTGTGTCGAGCAGGTTCACGACGCAGCCGCCGTATTCGAATTGCAGGACGGTGGAGGACACCGAGATGCCGCGCTGCTTTTCCAGTTCCATCCAGTCACTCGTGGCCGCGCGCTGATTCTTGCGCGCCGTGACGCTGCCCGCGAGTTGCACCGCGCCGCCGTAGAGCAGGAATTTCTCCGTGAGCGTCGTCTTGCCGGCATCGGGATGCGAGATGATGGCAAAGGTGCGCCGTCGCGCGACTTCCCGCGCGGCCTCGGCGGGAAGGGATGATTTTTCGGAGCGGGTTTCGATCATGATGAAGTCACAGGACCTCCGTGGAAGTCGGATGCGCCGAGGCGCTCCGGGAAGATGCACACGCCGCGGCTTCCAGCGCAACACGCGATCACCCGCGCAAGATCACTGCACCCTGATCCGGAGAAAGCGCTGGGTGGCGTCGGGACTCGGGACCGGGTCGCGAACTGTCACGGCCGTTCGATCCGCCTGATCCACCGCCGATGTCACCGCAGGCGTGGCGAAGCCCTCAGGGCTCGTCCAGATCGTCGCCCAACTGCCGGGCAGCATCGTGCCGGAGACCTCGACGGCATACGTCAGGTTCGCGGCGAACTTGCGGACCGGAAACGTGATCTCCAGATGCCGCGACCCGACGGCCGGCACGAGCGCGAAGGCCGGCAGCGCGTTCCCGGTCTCGGCGATGTTTGGATTCGCGAAGAAGGCCCATTCCTGGAGGTTCGTGAGTGCATCGCGATCCGGGTCATCCCGTGCGCCGGCCTCGCCGGGGGGAACGCCCTGATCCGTTGCCCACTGCGCCAGCGTCTCCCGAACCTCGACCGTGAACGTGGCAGGCGTGGTGTTCCCATCGACATCGGACGCAACGACGTTGATGGTCGCGAGACCCGGAGCGAGGCCGCCGAGTTGCAAGCTGTTCCCGACGATCGATGCGCTCACCGCCGCCGGGTTGGAATTTCCCGAAACCGCATACGTCAGCACCGGCAGCGGAGTCACCGAGATGGTTTTCACCAGTTTGCTTTGGTCCACGGAGACAGGCACAGGCGACTGATCGATCGGCAGATCGGTGAACGTGGTGTTGACGACGTTCGCGGGCAGCGGCCCGACATATTGTTTCACCGCGTAGTTTGCAGTCGGCACCGAGGCCAGCGCGGCGAGGGTCGTGCCGAGCGAGGGTGTCGCGATGCGCCCGAAGACGGTGAAACCGCCATTCTGGTTGTCGAGGTTCGCGCTGTTGTCGCCGATGTTGAAGAAGAACTCGCTCGTCGCGCTGTCGGGATCGTCACCGACCTTGGCCATCGCGACAGTGCCGAATGTATTCGAGATCCCCGGTTCGTTGGGCACAGGCGCGGACGTGGCGATGTGCTCGAAAACATCCGGCGCCGCATAGGTCCTATAGCCCCCGCCTTGCACCACGAAGCCCGAGGGCGCCCGGTGAAAGAGCACGTTGCTGTAGTCGTAAGCGAAGAAGTTCGCCACGGTCTGTGGCGCGGTGCTCGAGTAAAGGACGATGTCCACATTTCCCTTCGTCGTGACCATCCGAACCGCGGACTCGGTGTCGGCATCGGAGAACTTCGTATCCAGCGCGACGGGCGCGACCGTACCCAGCGTCAGCGTCTGCGGGCCGATCCCCGCGGTGATTTGCGGCGCCGCTGGCGGACGGGTGATTCGCAGGGTCAGGTTCAGCGTGTGGGCCGGGCCGCTCGCAAAGGATGCCGTCATCGGCACCGCATAGACGCCGGCGGCTGTCGGCGTACCGGAAATGACCCCCGTCCCTTCGTCAAACGTGAGCCCCGGCGGCAGCGTGCCCACGCTCCAGGCGGTGCGCGGCGATTGGCTGATCGTGGCCATCTGGTAGCCGAAAAAAGTCCCCGCCTGGATCGGCGCGTAAGGCTTGCTGCTGAAGCCGTCCCTGGTCGTGGCGACGATCCCGTTCACCGACGGGAAATACGCGGAGCGGAGATTGCCCGTGCGCGCCCGGATGCGGAACTCGTACACCGTTCCCGGCTCGAATTCCGGCAGGTTCGCGACGCCCGTCGCATTCGCAGCCGTCACTTTGCGGATCACAAAAGCACCCACGCCCTGCTTCCGATATTCGAGATCGTAGCCGGTCTCGACCGCGGAATTATCCGTCCACGAAAAACTGATCCGGTAGGGCGTGTCGGCCGAGGGCGTGACGACTAGGTTCGTCGGCGGATGAAAAGGCGTCGAGACCGTCCCGATGTTCGAGTAGGCGGAATAAATTCGCGGGTTCGCGCCGTTTTGAAAATACGCTCGCACCTGGAAATCAAACGTCGTGCCCGGGGCCAGTATCCCGTTCGTGTTCAAGTTCGCGACATCCGCGACTTCGCCAAGGTAGCTGAACACGCCGCCCGGCGGCCGGATCTCGATTTCGTATCCGGTGTTGGCTGCCGAGTTATCCGCAAATGCCAGGTTCACCGCCGTCTCGCTGTTCGGGGTCACCGTGAGGCCCGTCGGCGCGTTGAAGGGAGTCGTCGCACCGGCGGTGTTCGAATAGGCGGAATACACGCGCGGGTTCGCCCCGTTCTGGTAAAAGGCACGGACTTGGAATTCGTAGGCAGTGCCCGGAAAAAGGATGGGCGCCGTGCTCGCGCCCGTGGCATCGCCGATTTCTCCCAGATACGTGAAGGCGCCACCTTCCGAGAGACGGAACTCGATTTCGTACCCAGTGTTGTTCGCGGTGTTGTCCGCAAAAGAAAGACTCACCGCCCGCTCGCTGATCGGGGTCACCGCCAAAGTCGTCGGTGCAGCCAGCGGCGAAGGGGTCGTCGCGCTAACCACGCTCGTGTAGGCCGTCGTCGCAGTCGGGCTGGCTGCCGTGCCCTTGAAGCCGCGGACTCGGAAATAGTAAGTCGTCGCCGGAGCGAGGCCCGTCAGAAAGTTGAAGCCTGTGACATTCGGTACCGTAGATCCCGCGAGCGTGAACGGCCCGCCCATGGCTGTGCTGAATTCCACGAAGTAACCCGCCTCCGAATACGCAGCATCTGTCCATCTCAGCAAAAGCATCCCGTTCGGCAAGGCGGTGACAAAAGGGCTCGTGGGCGGATTGAAATCGCCACTAGTGAAGGCGATGGTGTTCGTGGCAGCGGACGCATTTGCCGTGGAGTCCGTGTACGCTCGGGCACTGAAGGTAAAGGGGACTCCATTTGGGATGCCGTATGTAACAAAAACGGTTCCGGTTCCCGCACTGCCGGCCTCGATTAGAGGCGTCTGCGGCACACCGTTGGCCGTGTAACTGACCTGGAAATTTGTCTCGTCAGTCGAGTTATCCTCCCAGATCAGCGTCACAGAGCCGCTCGCGGTGACTGTCCCACGCAGCCCAGTCGGCGCCACGGGCGCCGCGTCGGCATGCACCAGAACCGCCAGAAAAAACCACAGCGTCCAACAGGTTTGCAGAAGACAGCAACGGGACCGAAGCGTGTGAGGCGCCATGCAGAAATTCAGAATGAAACGTGACGATGTTCGGGGCGCGCAGGGGGGAAACGCAGGGCAGTCCTTACCCCAGAAACCAGCCGAATTCAAATCCAAACATCCCGCCCACGGCGCATGGGGTGCAGGACACGAAAGTTAAACGCCACACGGCCGGCCGTAGCCGTTCGATGGAATGGGACGTTGCATGCGATCACTTGCCGCGTAGCGGCACCCACATCAATAGCCGTGGGTGAGGAACGAACCCACGGTCGGACGAACGCGGGAACGACCGTGTAGCGGTCGCACCGACCCGCGACCTTGTGGCGCCGCGCGCTCGTG
>JBEBGK010000271.1:0-5473 GCA_040081515.1 Chthoniobacteraceae bacterium | reverse complement strand
CTCGGGTGAAAAGACGCGAGCACGGTGAGTTCGCCGGGCGTCACCTTTTCCTTCGGATTCATCGGGTCTCCGCGATGGAAAAGGAACGTTGGCGGCAGCGTCTTCGCGGCGGCGGGTTCATTGAGCACCGGGATGAACTGCTCGACGGTCTTGCGCTTGCGGATCTCCGCGGCCTTCTCGGTGAAGACCTTCAGCTCCGCCTCGTGCTTCGTCTTGTAGGTGCGGTCGTAGAGGTAAAGTGAGCCGCCGCTGAGCTGGTTGATCGTCGGGTGTTCCTTCAGCAGCTTGAGCTGCTCCGGCGTGCGCTTTTTCACCTCGGTGCGATACGCGGTGCGCAGAGGTTCGCGCAGCGCCTCGGCCTTTTTCTCCAGCTCCCACGTGAGCACTTTCCCGATGAACTCGTCCTCCTTCACCTTGCGCTCGCCGTCGATCACCTTCGCCTCCTTCTCCACCTCCGCCGCCTGTGCGCGCTCAGTGTCAGTCATCAGCGAGACGAGGCGCGCCGCGGGCGTGCGCCAGTTTCCCGTGTCGAGCGCAGGCTCGAAAATCGCGCGCATCCGGTAGTAGTCCGTCTGCGGAATCGGATCGAGGCGATGGTCGTGGCACTGCGCGCAGCCGACCGTCATCCCGAGCAGCGAGGACGACACCACTTTGATCGTCTCCGACACGACCGCATTGCGCGCAGTCTTCTGGTCGCCCGCCGCCGCACTCGCGGTGCCATCGGGAGCCATGCGGAGAAATGCCGTCGCGGTGAGTTTGTCCGTATCCTCGGGTGAAAGATTCTTGTAGGGCTGCTTCACCATCTCATCACCCGCGACCTGCTCGCGGATGAACTGATCGAACGGCTTGTCCGCATTCAGCGAGCGGATCACGTAGTCGCGATACTTGTGCGCCCAGGGACGCACCGGGTCGGCATCCGTGTAGCCATCGGAATCCGCATAGCCCGCGACATCCATCCAGTGCCGCCCCCATCGCTCGCCGTAGTGCTCAGAAGCCAGCGTGCGATCCACCATGCGCTCGTAGGCATTGGCGTTCTTGTCGTCGAGAAAAGTGGCGATCTGCTCCGGCGTCGGCGGCAGCCCGGTGATGTCGAGCATCACGCGGCGGATGAGCGTCGCGCGATCGGCCTCGGGATTGAACGCGAGATTTTTCTCCGCGAGATTTGCGAGGAGGAAGGAGTCAATCGGATTGCGGATGCGTGAGTGCTCAGTGGCCAGTGCCCAGTGGTCAGTTTTCACTGGCGGCTGACCACTGGGCACTGAGGACTGAGGACTGAGGACTGGCACCGCAGGCCGCTTGATCGGCTGGAACGCCCAGAACTCCCGCTCCTCCTCCGTGATGAAATATTTCGGCACCTGCTCCGGCTCCGCGCGCGCAGTCTTCGCACCCTGCGCGACCCATTGCTGGATGACCGCGATTTGCTCCGCGGAGAGCGGCCTTCCCTTCTCCGGCATCTCGCCATGGATGAGGACCTGCACAAGTTCGCTCTCCGCCGGCTTGCCCGGACTCAGCACCGTGTCGCCATCCTTGGTCGGCTTCAGCATGAAGCGCCGCAGCCGCAGGTCCACACCGCCCTTGAGCTTCTCGCCCTCGCCGTGGCACTGGAAGCAGTGCTGTTTCAAAATCGGCCGCACATCGCGTTCAAACACGAGTTCACGCACCTCGGCGTGCGCCGCGCAGCAGGAAGCGGCGACGGCGAGAATCGTGAGCGGTCTGGTAGTGGAGAGCATGTCGGATCGGGGAAATCAGCGGGGAGATCTGCGTAAAGTTAATCTCCATCTTCACTTCGAGTTAGGGCTCCTCTGACTCCTCCCAATGATGGAGGCGGACTGGATGCGGCCTCCAATAATGACTGGCCGGCCCACCGCAGTCTCCATTCCATGCGGGACCCGTGGTGACCAGGATTCGGGTACTCCAGGTGCCTCCCAAACTCAGTGCGGGCGCGGCTTCCGACGAAATAGCAATGCCGCAACAACCAGCGCGATGACACCCGCGAGGACGGCGAGAATCGGAGGTTGCCGGACTGCAGTCGTTTCCGCCTGCGGTGTGATGCGGATGATTTCGATCTTGGGAGTGGTGTCCACCGGTTCCCAATTTGCGGTGATGAGCAGGTCGATTCCGGGGTTCAGGTCTTTGACTTCGCAGGAGCACGCTCCGCAAAGATCGCCGGAGTGCTCCATCACGTTGTCCTTGTTGATGCCCGCTCCGATGAGCGGTTCGAGCACACGTCCGCGACCGAATGCGGGGAACACCATCGGCTCGCCGGCGAAACCACCCAGATCGTCTTCCAAGTGCGTGAGCATCGCGAGCAAGGCCGACTCCTCGGGATCGGCCCGCCGCAGCCGGAGCACTGAGAACTCGATCTTCAACGGCAGATCGGATCGGAGTGCGTCGGCCTGTTCGTTCGCTTTCGGGCCGGTGCGCTTCGCCGCGTCCGCGGAAGTGATCACGCCGTCGGGCAGCTTCAGGGATGATTGCGCATTCGCAAGCGCGGCGGTCAGGGTGCTGGCGGCGGCTTCGTCTTTCGCCGTATCGCCGCTCTCGACGAGAAGCCAGATGGCGGATTCACCGGTAAGCAGGCGCTGTCGCAGTTCGCGTCGCACCGGGGAATCGATCAGTCGTTGCACGTTCTGTGCGGTCAGCGCTGCTTGCCAGACCGGTGGCTTGCGGGTGTCGCGGAGCTTGTGCGGGTAATGAAGAGTGAACTGCGCGGGGCCATGAGATCCCGGCGCGGGCTGTCCGATTTCGATTTCGAGATTCACCGGGGTCGCTGAATCGCGCGGGGCCGCACGCAGAAGTTCCACTGCCTTTTTCTCCGCATCGGTCAGTCCTGCCTCCGACGGTGTGATCGAGACGAGGTATTCCGCGGGTGCCCAACGTTCCAAGGCGTAACGAAAAACGGGCACCTGACACGCCATGACGGCGACGATGTTTGCGAGCCAGAGGATGAGAATCATCCGCATCGGAGAGGGAAGGGCGCGGGGCATTTAGGCGGAAAGCTGCACGACGATGCCACGGCGCGCGGATGCGGGCAAAGTTTTCCCGAATGGACGGATGGGCGTTGACGGCTGATTCTGCTGCGAAATCACCCCTGCATTTGGAAATGAAACAACTTCCCGCCTCCTTGGTTTTCGCATGCGCCATCTTCACGAGCGGGATTCTCGGCGCCGCCGACTGGCCCATGTGGCGTGCGGATTCCGGACGCAAGGCGGTCGTCGGGTCCGCGCTTCCGGAAAAAATGGCGACGCTCTGGACACGGGAACTGCCAGCGCTCACGCCTGCCTATCGGGATGTGCGGCTGCAATTCGATCGCGGCTACGAACCGGTCGTCCTGGGCAAGCGGCTCTTCGTGGCATCGTCGCGCGAGGACAGCGTTACGGCCTACGACACGGAAACCGGCGCGGAGATTTGGAAAGTCCATGCAGATGGCCCGGTGCGTTTCGCACCCGTGGCAGGCGATGGGCGCGTGACTTTCGGCTCGGACGACGGGGTGCTGCGCTGCGTGGCCGCGGACACCGGCAAGCCGTTGTGGGAAAAGCGCGCCGTGCCCTGCGACCGGCAGCTCCTCGGAAATGGGCGGCTCATTTCCGTGTGGCCGATCCGCGGCGGGCCGGTGCTGCGCGACGGGCGCGTCTATTTCGCCGCGGGCGTGTGGCCGCTGGAGGGCGTGTTCATTTACTGCCTCGACGCGACGACGGGGCGGGTGATCTGGCTGAATGATCGCACCGGCTACCTCTACGGCGTGCATCCGCACAACGCGGAGGCATTCGGCGGTGTGGCGCCGCAGGGCTACCTGTTGGTCGATGGCACCGACCTCGTCGTGCCGAGCAGTTCCGCGTATCCCGCACGCTTCGATCTCGCGACGGGCGTGCTGAAAGATTTCGCATTGCCCGCCGCGGGGCGACTCCCCGGCGGATGGTTTGCTTCGACGCCGGACGCCAAAGAAGCGCAGAAACTGAAACGGCGCGGGCTGGTCTTCGACAGCGCCGTGAATACCAAGCGCCACGAGGACAAACCGCGCGAGGAAGGCGTGGCTGGCATCCGGCGAAGTTTACGCGCGGGGGATCGCGAGTGGAGTTTCGACGAACCGTTTCCCGGAGTCGCAGGCAAAGTGCACAGCGTGATCGCGGCCGATGGAAAATGTTTCGTCGTCACCGAGGAAGGCACGCTTCACGCGCTCGCCGGGCAGGACAAAGTGCGAGGCAGGGCGAAGCATTGGGAGCGGGAAAAGTTCGCTGCAAAGTCCGACGACGATCTCGCCGCGAAAGTGCTGGCCGCCTCCGGCGTAGAGCGCGGCTACGCGGTGATCGTCGGGTTGGGCGATGCGGGATTCATCGAGACACTCGTCGCGCGGAGCCAGTTGAAGTTTCTCGCCCTCGCGCCGGAAGGTGCCGACGTGCATGCGGCGCGGCAACGTCTCGCGTCGGAACGGCTCCACGGCGAGCGCGTGACTCTGCGTCCGATCGCGCCGGGCGCTTCCGGCCTGCCGCCGTATTTTGCGAATCTCATCGTGATCGCGCCTGATGCTGCTGCGCCCAATGCGGCGGCGCTGGAAAAAATGTATGCGTGGCTGCGGCCTTACGGTGGCCGGATCGTCGGCCCGGCATCGCTGCTCAAGATCGCGGAGACGGCGCGCCTACCGCGTGCGAGCATCAAGCAGCACGCCAACGGCCTCGCGGTGATCACACGCGAGGGCGCGCTCGAAGGCAGCACGAACTACGCTGGCGACTGGTCCCCCAGCGAGGACGCGCTCGTGAAAGCGCCGCTCGGCGTGCTGTGGTTCGACGACACGCTCGGGCACTTCAAACGCTCGCCGCAGCCGAAGTTCATCGATGGCGTGATGATCACTTCGGACAAGGACTGGCTCGATGCCTCCACGCGCAAAGGCCCCGTGGATTATCGCCTCCTGCCGCCCGTCTTCAGCGACGTCTATACGGGCCGCGTGCTTGCCGACGGTGAGGCCACGGATTTGCGCCAGCGTTTTTCCAAGGTGGATCTCCAGACCATCCAGCCGAACCAATACCGCCCGCCGCAGCAGAAGGACGACTGGAAACCGGAGGCGCCCAAGGCCGGAATGCGATCCAATCCCCTCACGGGCGAGAGCGAGCTGCGCGTTTTTCCGAAGAGCTACGGCTGCGACGGCGGCTTCGACTACGGCCTCATCTACACGATGCGCTCGGGCACCGCGGCGTTTTACGACAAGCGCCTCGACAGCGGCACCATCCACATCAGTGGCCCGCGCTCGGGTTGCACGAATAGCATCGTGCCCGCAAACGGCATCCTGAACGTGCCCTACTTTTACGAGGGCTGCACATGCAGCTACCCGTTGCCGATGGCGCTTTCGCTCGTGAGTCTGCCGCCGACATTCGAGCAATGGACCTCGTGGGGCGCCGTGCCCTCCGCGGTGCTCGCTGGGAAAATCGAGCGCATCGGCGTGAACTTCGGCGCGCCCGGCGATCGCAAAACCGACGAT
>JBEBGK010000270.1:0-5473 GCA_040081515.1 Chthoniobacteraceae bacterium | reverse complement strand
TGGGACTGGGTGGGCGGGCGGACGTCGGTGATGAGCGCGGTGGGTCTGCTGCCGCTGGCGCTGCAGGGGCTGGACGTGGGGGGAATCCTCGAGGGTGCGGCGGCGATGGATCAATGGACCCGCGCGACGAAGACGCTGAAGAACCCTGCGATGCTGCTCGCGCTGAGCTGGCATTTTGCCGGCGGCGGCCGGGGCGCGAAGGACATGGTGGTGCTGCCTTACAAGGATCGGCTGATGCTGTTTTCAAAGTATCTCCAGCAGCTCGTGATGGAGAGCCTCGGCAAGAAGCTCGACCTCGACGGGCGCGAGGTGAACCAGGGGCTCGCGGTGTACGGGAACAAGGGGTCCACCGATCAGCACGCCTACGTGCAGCAGCTCCGGGACGGGTTGAACAATTTCTTTGCGACGTTCATCGAGGTGCGCAAGACGCGCGCCGTGCCGGGCCCCCACGTGGAACCGGGCGTGACGAGCGGTGACTATCTCCAGGGCTTTCTGCGCGGGACGCGGCAGGCCCTCTACGAGGCGGGGCGCGACAGCGTGACGGTGAGCATCCCCGCGGTGTCGCCGCAGACGGTCGGGGCGCTCATTGCGCTGTATGATCGGGCGGTGGGCTTCTACGCGTCGCTGGTGAACGTCAACGCGTATCATCAGCCGGGCGTGGAAGCGGGCAAGAAGGCGGCGTCGGCGATATTGAAGCTCCAGGCGCGGGTGCGCGGCGCGCTGAGTGCCGAGGCGCGTACAGCGGCGCAGATCGCCGCGATCGTCAAGGAGGACGCGGAGGCTGTGTTCCACGCGCTGACGCATCTGGCGGCGAACGATGGCAAGGTGCGCCGAGTGGCGGGCGGGGCTCCCGGGCAGCAAACCTTCGCGCTGGCCTGAGGCCCGCTTTTGCCCCGGTAGAATTTCATGCGTCGCTTTGCGAAGGTCCTGGCGGAGATCGAATCCCGCCTCCAGTCCGGCGGGGAGCATGGCTTTGAGAGCCGTGCGGCCGCGTACCGGAAGGCGCTGCGGGTCGAGGAGAAATGGCTGGAGCTGCAGCATCGGAGGACGACCGGCGGCCTGGAGGTGGGCAGGATGCGTTCGGATACCATCGACGATTTTCTGCGGCATCTGATGGAGACGGCGGCCGGGCACTTGCGCGACTCCGGTCGGAAACAGCCGAGGATGATGCTGATGGCGATCGGCGGATATGGCCGCCGCGAACTGAACCCGAAGAGCGATGTGGACATCGGCTTCCTGCACCGCGGGAATGTGCGGCTGCCCGACGGGGTCGAGGAGGTGGTGAAAGATGTGCTAAACCTCGTCTTCGCGTGCGATTTCACGCCGGGGCATTCGACGAGGAACCTCGCCGAGACGATGGCGGAGGCAAACCGCGAGATGCAGTCGAAGACGGCGCTGCTCGAGGCGCGTTTCCTCTGGGGTGACACGGAGCTTTTCGAGTCGTTCCAGAAGCGGTTCCTGAAGGAGTGCGTCGAGGGGCACGTGGATGATTACCTCCAGGCGCGTGTCGCGGATCAAAGCGCGCGGCATTCGAAGTACGGGCACACGGTTTACATGCAGGAGCCGAACATCAAGAACGGCTGCGGAGGGCTGCGCGATTTTCAGAACCTGCTGTGGATGGCGTATTTCAAGTACCGCGTGCGAACGACGAAGGATCTGGTCGCGAAGAAATACCTGAACGAAACCGAGCAGCGCGAACTGGACCGGGCTTACGATTTCATCTTCAGGCTGCGGACGGAATTGCACAGCCTCACCGGGCGGCATGCGGATGTGATCCTCATCGGCAACCAGAAGGACCTGGCGGACCGGCTCGGCTACAAGGAGGAATTCCCCGACGTGCTGCTGAGGACGGAGGCGCTGATGCGCGACTACTACCGGCACGCGAGGGCGATCTACGAACTCACGGAGCTGGTGTCGGAGCGCCTTTCGCTGCCGGTCGTCGAGGAGGGGGCACCCGGGGGATTCTTCAAGTTTCTGCCGTTCCGCCGGCGCGCGAAATCCAAGCGCGAGGAGTTCGATGGATTCATCGCGATCGGGGATCGGCTGTATTATCGCGACCGGCAGATCTTCAAGGAGGACAAGGCGCGCATGATGCGGCTTTTCCAGCACGCGCAGTTGCGCGGCCTGCGGATCAGCCCCGAACTGCGCCAGCTCGTCCGCCGGCGGCTGAAGTATCTGGACAACACGTTTCGCTACTCGAAGGCGAACCGGGAGATTTTTTCGAGCATCCTGCGGCAGAAGGGGAGGGTGGGCCACATCCTGCACGCGATGCACCGGGTGGATTTTCTCGGCCGCTGGATGCCGGAATTCGGCCGCCTGACGGCGCTCGTGCAGCATGAGTATTTCCACCGTTACACGGTGGATGAACACACGCTTGTATGCATCGAGAAGCTCGACGGCCTGCTGGACACGGAGAGCCCGCGGCACCAGGGGCACCGGGAGCTTTTCCAGAAGCTGGAGGATCCCTACGTGCTCTATCTCGCGCTGCTGCTGCACGACACGGGCAAGGCTGCGAACCGCCGGCATCACGCGGTCGAGAGCGCGCTCAATGCGCAGAAGGTGGCGCGCCGGCTGCAATTGCCGCGTGAGGAACGGCAGATGCTCGTCTTCCTCGTGGACAACCACGATCTCCTGGCGCGGACGGCGCGGCAGCGCGATCTGTCCGACGCCGCGACCATCGAGGAATTTGCGGCAATCGTCGGGCAGCAGGCGAATCTCGACGCACTCATGCTGCTCACCGTCGCCGACGGGCTGGGGGTCGGTGACGAGAAGATCTGGAATGGCTGGACGGAATCGCTCGGATGGCAGCTCTATCGGGAGACGTCGCGATTTCTCGAGGATAGCGAAGGGTTCCGGAGCCGGCGCAAGGTCGAGCGGATGGAGTTCAAGGCGGCCGTGGCCGAATGCCTGGCGAAGGATTTCGAACTCGAGATCGAAGCGCACTTTGCATCCCTGCCGGGCCGCTATTTCCAGACGCATACGCCCGCGGAGATCGCCGAACACCTCCGGCTGTTTCGCAGGTTCTTCGACAATCACGTCAACACCGATATCGGCGGCCTCGAGCCGGTGTGTCGCTGGGTTCCGCACCCGCACGCCGGGCACAGCGAGCTCTGGGTGTGCACTTGGGATCGCCACCAGCTCCTCGCGCGAATCTGCGGCGCACTGGCCGCGAATGAACTGAGCATCCTGAGCGCGGACATCTTCACGCGGCACGACGGCCTCGTGCTCGACATCTTCCGCGTGACGACGACCCGCTTCGAGGCGGTGGAGGACGCGAGGGACCAGCAGCGCGTCGAGAAACTGCTCACCGAGGCGCTGCAAGGGGAGAACTACGACTTCATGCCGCTGCTCGAGAAGCGGCTGCGCCGCCTGCAACAGTGGGAAAGGACGCTCGATTTCCCGACGCGCCTCACGATCAACACCGAGGCAAATCCGAGCTACACTGTCGTCGATATCGCCACGCCGGACCGGTTGGGTCTGCTTTATGACATCCTCCGCGCCGTGAGTGATGCGCAATTCCTGATCGCCGCGGCCAGGATCACGACCGAGAAGGGGGCCGCGATCGACAGCTTCTACATCACCGATCTCGAGGGGGTCAAAGTCACCTCCTCCGAGCGTCTGGCGCGCCTCGGCAGGGCGCTTTCAAAGGCGTGCGAACCGCGGGTGATCGCGGCAGTCACTTGACGCGGATCGCAATGCCCCGTATCTCCCACCGCCTTGCCTGCGTGAACGAAGACCACCCGAAACATGAATGCGGCGTATTCGCCGTATTCGGCCATCCGAACGCGGCGATGCTGACCTACTACGGTCTCTTCGCCCTCCAGCATCGCGGACAGGAAAGCGCCGGCATCGTCACGGCCGGCGCGGGGGGATCGCAGTTCCTCCGGCATGTGGACATGGGGCTCGTATCGCAGGTGTTCAAATCGGGCGACCTGGAGAAGCTTCAAGGCACGCGCGCTATCGGGCATGTGCGCTATTCGACGACCGGGAGCAGCACCCTCACCAATGCCCAGCCGCTCACGGTGGACTGCGCCCGCGGCCAGATCGCCATCGGGCATAATGGCAACCTCGTGAACGCCGCCCAGCTGCGCGCGGAGCTCGAGGGCAAGGGATCGATTTTCCAGACGACGGTGGACAGCGAGATCATCCTTCATCTTCTGGCGCAGCCGACCGATGGCGGGAACGTGCTCGCCGTCCTTCGCCGCATCCAGGGGGCCTTCTCGGTGGTGATGATGACGGAGACGGAGGTCATCGGCTTCCGCGACCCGCATGGATTCCGTCCGCTGGCGATCGGGCGCCTCGACGGGGCCTATGTGCTGGCGAGCGAGACGTGTGCGTTTGATCTGATCGGCGCGAAGTTCGAGCGGGAAGTGGAGCCGGGTGAGATCGTGATCATCGGGGAGAACGGCATTCGCAGCGAGCGCCCGTTCAATATTTCACCGCAGGCGTTCTGCATGTTCGAGTACGTGTACTTTGCGCGGCCGGATTCGATCATCTCCGGCGTGAACGTGGCGCGTGTCCGCACCGAGATGGGCCGCCAGCTCGCGCTCGAGTCGCCCGTGAAGGCTGATCTCGTCGTGCCGGTGCCGGACAGCGGCAATTACGCGGCGCTCGGGTTTTCAGAGCAGCTCGGCATCCGCTACGAACAGGCATTTGTCCGGAATCACTACATCGGGCGCACATTCCTCCAGCCCTCGCAATTGATCCGCGACTTCAACGTGCGCGTGAAGCTGAACATCATCCGCGAGATGGTGGCCGGAAAGCGCGTGGTCGTGGTGGATGACAGCATCGTCCGCGGGACCACCGCGAAGGCGCGCGTGAAGAATCTGCGCGAGGCCGGCGCGAAGGAGGTTCACCTGCGGGTGAGCTGCCCGCCGCACCGGCATGCCTGCCATTACGGGATCGACTTCCCCGACCCGAAGAAACTGCTGGCGAATCAGCTCTCGGAAAAGAAGGACGTCGCGCGGGAACTGGAGGCGGACAGCATCGAGTACCTCAGCGTGGAGGGAATGATCAAGGCGACGGGGCTGAATGCGAATTCGTTCTGTCTCGCGTGCTTCGATGGACGTTATCCGGTGCCGATTCCGGACGGCGCGGGCAAATTCGTCATGGACAAGGAGCGCAAGAGCCTGGCGCCCGAGGTCAGTCCGCAGACGGAGTTTTTTGGAAAACTGAACTGATCGCGCCCATGCCCAAGTCCCGTTCGAGCACTGCCCGGCCCGCTGCCAAGAAAGCCTACGCTGCCGCGGGCGTGGACGTGGATCTCGGCAACCGGGTGAAGAAGGGGATTCAGGCGCTGGTAAAAGGCACGCACGGCCCCGAGGTGCTCGGGCGCATCGGCGGTTTCGGCGGGCTGTTCCGGCCGGATTTCCGCGGGATGAAGGATCCGGTGCTCGTCTCCTCCGTGGACGGCGTGGGCACGAAGCTGAAGCTCGCCTTCATGACCGGACGCCACGACACGATGGGCCAGGAC
>JBEBGK010000269.1:0-5477 GCA_040081515.1 Chthoniobacteraceae bacterium | reverse complement strand
CCCGATTCGTCATCGGCGACATCCACGTCGTAGATGAGGCCGAGGTCCACGATGTTCACGGGGATCTCGGGGTCATAGCATTGCCGGAGTTGCTCCCAGACCCGCTCGATCTCGAAGACGCCACCCGCCGGTGCGGACTCGACCACCTCGCGCCCGAGCGCATCCGCATCGCAGCCCTGAATCCGGAACAGCCCGCCGTAATCCGGCGCCACCACCGTGAACGTCCCGCCGAGTTCCTGCGTGATCGAGACGGAGGAGCCGGACGGAAGCGTCGTCACCGCGCCGTCGGGAATCTTGACCGCCTGGACGTCGCGCGAGAGAGCGATGTAACCGTCGGCGCTCATGTCTGGGGTTCGCTCGCAAAGAGCAGTTCGATGTCACGGGACTTGTTTTCGACAAGCTCCGCGATCCGCTCCCGGGCCAGCGCGTAATCGCTGCAAAGTCCGTGCAAAGCCTCGCGGGCCTCATCGAAGCGCCCCAGCTCCCTCAGCGCCTCCGCGCGGAACAGGACGAATTCGTGTTCGCCGTCCTTCAGCAATTCGACCACGCGTTCGAGGTTCGCCACCGCCTCGGGCGAAGTCGGATGACGGCCCGGACCTTCCAGACGCCGGTAGCGGTCATTCCCGCGCCACCACGCGAAGACGCGAAGCTCCGTCTCCTGCTCGGGAAATGAAGCCATCCCGCTGTTCACGGCCTCGAGGTAATCCGCCTCATCCACCGGCTCGAGATACGGCAGCTCGCGCCATTCCGCCTCCTCCGGCTTCGCCGGCCCGTCTTTCTCGATCAAGCCGATCGTCGGGCACTGCGCGACCCACATCAGCTTTGCGCATTTCCGGCAGCGCGACACGTTCGGCTGCGCGGGCGTCATCGGCAGTTCCTGGTAGCCGTCCGTCCAGGAAAGGCACCCGCTGCCATCCGCGGCCGCCACGGTGAAAAGCCGTGAGAGCGCCTCGCAGTGAGGGCACGCAAGAACGACATCCGGACCTTGAATCATGCCTGCACACTGTGTCGGGCCGCCCCGCTGCGCAAGACGCACTTCGGCCAGTGCGGGGTTGAATGCACCACCCGGCCGGCCGCATACTCCCCCGCAATGCTCCCCCGACTGACCTCCCTCATCGGTCTCACCGCCTTCATCGGGATCGCATGGACGATGTCGAACAACCGCCGGCGTTTCCCCTGGCGCACGGTCCTCTCCGGCCTTGCGCTTCAGTTCGCCTTCGCGCTCCTGATCCTGAAGACCTCCGCCGGCCTCGCGATCTTCGGGGCCGTGCAGGGCGCCGTGAAGCGGCTCGGCGATTTCTCCGACGAAGGCGCCGCCATGGCCTTTGGCCCGCTGGCAAAGGGCGAGGTGCTCGGCCAGGCATTCGGCAGCGGCAACGCCTACGTCTTCGCCGTCTCCATCACCGCGACCATCATCCTCATCTCCGCGCTCTCGGCGCTGCTCTACCACTGGGGAATCCTCCAGCGCATCGTGCAGGCGATGGCCTGGGTGATGCGCAGCGTCATGGGCACCAGCGGCAGCGAAAGCCTCGCCGCCGCGAGCAACATCTTCCTCGGCCAGACCGAGGCCGCGCTGCTTGTGAAGCCCTACATCCCGAAGATGACCGCGAGCGAGATCATGGCGCTCATGACCGCCGGCATGGCCACCATCGCCACCGGCGTCATGGTCGTCTATCCGAAGCTCGGCCTCGACGCCGGCCACATCCTCACCGCCTCCGTCCTCAGCGCCCCCGCCGCGCTCCTCGTCTCGAAAATCATGTTCCCCGAGGTGGAGCACAGCGAGACCGCCGCGGGCGCGCCGATGAAAGTCGAGAAGACCGACGCCAACAGCCTCGACTCCCTCTGCCGCGGCACGAGCGAAGGAGTGATCCTCGCCATCAACGTCATGGGCATGCTCATCGCATTCGTCGCCGTCGTCGCGCTCGGCAACGCCGTCTTCGGCGGCGTGCAGGGCTGGATCGGCATCGCGCCGGAGAGGCAATTCACCCTCCAGATCCTGCTTGGCTACCTGAACGCCCCCTTCGCCTGGCTCATGGGCGTCCCGTGGAAGGACTGCACACTCGTCGGCCAGGCCCTCGGCGAGCGCATCGTCCTGAATGAATTCATCGGCTACATCTCCCTCGGGAGGCAGAAGGAACTGCTCGACCCGCGTTCCCTCACCATCGCCACCTACGCCCTCTGCGGATTCGCCAACTTCGCCAGCATCGCCATCCAGATCGGCGGCATCGGCGCCATGGCCCCCACCCGCCGCGGCGACCTCGCAAGGCTCGGCTTCCGCGCCATGATCGCCGGCCTCCTCGCCTGCTACATCACCGCGACAGTCGCCGGCATTCTGATCTAGGGCGGCTCCATCGATGTCGTGGCCGCGTTTGTGAAAGCGCGGGCCCTCTTCGCATGCGAAGGCACGTTTCGTGGGCGTTCGCTGGCGCACCCCGAGGACCCGGCGCAAATTGCTGCGCCACAGGAGGCGGCGGCATGCCTCCCTTACGCTGCGCGGTCGACTGCGGAACGGCACAGCGATCCGGGACCGGCACGTGCGCAGGTCACTGCCCGCCGAATCGGCGGCCGACCGCCTCAAATTCCTCGATCGATGCCGTCGGCGGCATCGGGACGACAACGCGTGGCGGGTGCAGATCGGTCAGGAGTTCGATTCTGCCGGAGTGATGCTCGACGAGCGCCGAACAGCTCTCCACCCAATCGCCGCAGTTGTAATACATGGCACCATCGAGCGGGCGGATGGCAGGTGCGTGGATGTGCCCGCAGATGACACCCCTGACGTCGTCATCCTTTGCAAAGCGAACGATGGACTCCTCGAACTTCGAGACATAGTTCACCGCACCCTTGACGGTCCGCTTCGCGAAGGCGCTGAGCGACCAGTATTCAAGCCCGAAGAGCCGCCGGAAGAAATTCAGCGGGCGATTCAGATGCAGAAGAAACTGGTAACCGACATCGCCGACATGCGCGAGCCACCGGGCGCCCTGTACGACGGTGTCCAGCTCATGTCCATGGATGACGAGGAGGCGCTTCCCGTCGGCGGTCGTGTGGATCGCGCGCTGCTCGACTGTCACGTTCCCGTAGTCGCCGAAGAAGTCGGCGAGGAACTCGTCGTGATTCCCCGGGATGTAGATGATCCGCGTCCCCTTGCGTCCTGCGCGGAGCAGTTTCTGAATCACATCGTTGTGCGACTGCGGCCAGTAGATGCCGCGCTTCAAGGACCAGACATCGATCAGGTCGCCGACGACATACAGCGTCTCGAATTCATTAGCTCTGAGGAATGCGAGCAGCTCCTCGGCCTTGCTGCCTCGTGTCCCGAGATGCACGTCCGAAATCCAGCCAGTCCGGTAGCGCTGAGTCATAAGTGCCTTAAGAGCAGAATGGTTCGCGCGCGCAAGGTCATTTATTCACAATCTATTCACAAATAGAATATGTAACGTCATTGGGACCTCTGCGTAACGTATTCGTCACAATAGCTAGTTTCACGGCAAGCATGCACCTGTTCGAGCGTGCGGTTTTCTCTCGGCGTGAATGCCGGGATATCGCTTATTAATTCGGTCGGAGTGGAGGCTCGGGCAAGCACGCGTGTGGCGCATGGGGTCGTCCACGGACTAGGGACAGGATGATGCGGATCTGCCGCCGAGGTTTCCGGTTCTCGCCGGAGTAATGCGGCAGCCGGTTCGAGGAAGCTGCGAACGCGTTGAGTCGATTCGATGTGATTCGGCATCGTTTGCTGACGGTGTCGCCAAATGGAAAGGGCAGGTCCGCTTTCGCAGACCTGCCCCTTGTTGCGATGCTATGGAACGATCCGGTTAGTCGCGATCGTCATCATCGTCGTCGCCCGCGCAGCCGGGCAGCATGAGCAGCAACTGGCCGTCTTCGACGGTGTTCAGGACGGGCGCGAGCGAGGGCCCGTGCGCCTGCACGACGAAGAGCCAGGAGTCCTTCCCGTAGAAGTCGGACGTGTCGATGATGCCGCTGGTCTCCCAGACGCCGGCACCGACCGTGGGCGGATTCGCGGGTGCGAGCCGCGCGGTTCCGGGCGGGTTGAGCTCCACGACGCGCTTGGCGGCGAAGTTGTTCTTCAAGTCGTGGCGCCAGATGCTGCCGTCGCGTGCGCGCTTGGCGTATTCGAGACGGCTCGGCGTCGTGCCGTCTTCGCAAATCATCAGGTAATCCTTGCTCACGTCGATGTTGTCCGGGGCGAAACCGATGTCGCCACCGGCCGCGGCCACGGCGTCCCCATTATAGATCACCGAGATCGTCGTGGTCCCGAGGATGTTGTTCTTGTCGAAGTTCACCTCGTAGGCCGCGCCGAGCTGATTGCCCGTGCCGCTGCCCGTGGTGACGAAGTAGAACTTGTTCTTGTCCTTCTTGCTCCACGCGCCGTCTTCGATGCGGATGAAACCGAACGCGCCGACCGCGTCCGAGTCCGCCTCGAGCTGCGCTCCGGTGCGGCTGGTCTGGTCGGGCAGTTCCACCCAGCGACCGGTGATCGATCCCGTGGTGAAGGCGGTCTCGTTGATCGGGCTGCCCGCGTTGGCGACGAAGGTGTAGAGCTTGCCGGTGTCAAGGCCGTTGCGGCTCAGCGCGCTGGCGCCCGGCGCACGGTTCTTTTTGCCGACATACATATAGAGCTGGTTGTCCGGCGTGGCGGGACCGTCCTCCATGCCCATGACCACGGTCCACTCACCTGCGTCGGGGCGCACGAGGGCGTTCTCCCAAGCGAACCGTCCGTGCTTCACGAGGCTGTGAATTTCGTTGTCGAACACGGCCCATACCAGCGCGCCCTTGGGATCATACACTTGGCCGGGACCGCTTTCCTCGTTCGCGAAGTAGATCGGACGGTCGAAACCGGCCTCCTTGTAGGAGAGCGAACCCGAGCAGAAGCGGCCAAAACCGGGCGTGGTGTTGCCGACTTCCGGCGCGGGGAGGACGGTGCCGAATTCCTCGTCATGCACCGCATTATAGGCGCGCTCGCCCGAGACGACGCAGGCGTTCTTATCGAGGATGAAACGCGAGACGAATGCACCGCGATTGAGCGCTCCGCCGACGTTCGGCTCGGACTGCACGAGGTTGCCGAGCTCGTGGTTCATGTAGAGGATGGTCGAATTGCCATGCCCCTTGGTCGCGCCGAGGCCGTCCGGGATGCCGACCATCTGGTAGGTCTTGGACGGGTCGCTTGTGTTCGGCACCTGGTCGCCCACACTCAGCAGCGGCTGGAGGACGTAGTCGGCTGACACGGCCACGGCGTAGGGTTTGATCTTCGTGTATTCCTCCGCGGTCGCAGTGGCGACGGCGGCACAAGCCACGGTGAGCCCGAGGAAGCTGCGCCATGCGGCGTTTGCGGTGACTGATTGTTTGGTTTTCATTTTGGTTCGTTGGATCGTTTTCGTTGGTTGGTTTTGTTTTTGTGCGGTCCGCTCTTGGACTGCGCTTGACCAATGCCTTACACGCATGACGAACAGATGGAGGTCGTGTGA
>JBEBGK010000268.1:0-5488 GCA_040081515.1 Chthoniobacteraceae bacterium | reverse complement strand
GGGCCGACAATCTGTCGGCCCGATTCATCCGAAGCACGAAGCCCATTCGGCACTTCAGCCGGTGGCGCGGCCCGGAGCCTGGTGCCCGCGGCGGATTCCGAAATTGATGACGCCGACGGAGCCGCTGCCGCCCCCAGATGCGGGATGAATCTCACTGGGGAATTCGTATCGCTCGGAATGCGGACGAACCGGGCCGACAGGTTGTCGGCCCCACTTTGCGCTTCCTCGCTTCGGGAGTCAGCGAGGCAGCGTCCACGCCTTCCGCAGCCAGTCGCCGCGGGAGATTTTTCCATCGGGGGAGGGAAGCTGCTCCGCGGCGAGGCCGAGCTTTTTTCCAAGCTCCTTCCATCGCGTGGCCGTGGCCTCGTCCAGGACGCGGTCGAGGTCCGCGGCGTGGTTCGGGAATGCCTCGAAATACTGCCCGATGATCTGCTTGCCGCGCTCGCCGGGTTTCGCCGGCTGCGGAGCGAGCCCGTGGAAGCCGCCCGCGGTTCCCCACCATTGCACGGCGGCGAAATCCGCGTGGCCGGGCGGAACGTCGCTCACGTAGATCGTCGCGGAACCGGCGGTGTGCAGACGCTCCTGGAGTTTCGCGACCGGGAGATCCGGCAATGCGCAACGGGCCGTGCGCGCGACATGCACCGCGTGGCCGGCGGCCTGGCCGAGCGACATCCAGATCGGCTCATATCGCAGCGCGCAGAAGCCCACATGCGTCGAGTTGCAAGCGCCGGGCACGAGCAGATTGTCCACATCGACCGGGAGCAGGACGCCATACGGAATCTGATACGGGGGGCACGGCTTGAAGAACTCGCCCGAGTGCCTGCCGCCGAAGTGCGATCCCTCGTGCGCGGTGCCGTGGCAGTTCGGCCCGTAATCCCCCATCGCGATCGCATCGGTGTGCGGCACGGCGCGCGCATCCCCCGCCGCGTGGTCCGTGTCCTTCTCCGTGAAAATGAAACGCCCCGTCATGCGCCGCGCCTCACGGACGTAGAGCTGCGACGGCAGATGCGCATTGTCGGTGAATTCGTCGCGGCACCAGCCCCATTCGCGCGCCTCGTCGCGGAACTTCGCCGGCACGGATTTGTCGTTCTGCAGAAAGTAGAGCAGCCCGACGTTCCAGCGCAGATGCTCCTCGAAAATCCTGGCCCGCGGCATGGCGAGACCGAGTCGGGAGAACGGCGGCACCGAGAGCGGATCCTCGCGGGGCGAACTCCGGATCGCCTTGCCACCCTCGCCGTCCGGCCACGCGTCGTTCGCGCCGGGGAGCGAGAGGCGCACCGGCGCGCCGGGCTTGTCGTTCACGTCGTATTTTCCATTGGGCAACGGCGGCTCGCTCGTCCGGTAGATCACTTTTCCCTCCATGCCGAAGATGCGATCGATTTTCCCGGCCTTGAGCATCGGAAGCACGCCGGTGAAATCCTCGCGCTTGTAACCGGGCGGCGGCTTCGGCGCCACGCGGTTCGCTGGATCGCGCGTCATGATGAGCCGGAAATTGTACGCCTGGAGCTGCGAGTCCGCATTGTCCGGTGCGAGCGGCTCGCCGAATTCGCCGCGGCCCTCGCGCCCGACGCGGTATTCGACGCCCGCGGCGGCCATGAGATCGCCCTCGTAAGTCGCATCGATGAACCAGCGCGGGCTCACCTGCTCGCGCTTCCCGTGGCCATCGTGGAAAATCGCGATCTCCGCCGAGCGCATCTCCCCATCCACGCTGCACTTCAGCGCTTCGAGCGAACGCGAGCGCCAGACGGTGATCCGCGGCTGCGCGGCGAGCATCTTTTCCAGCACGAGCTGGTTCACCTTCGGCTCGCCGTGGTTGCCGCGGAAATTCTTCGTCTGCGGGGCATCGGCCCCGTAGGTCTCACGATAGTGTGCCTCGACGGCGCGGGTGAAGTCGAGGAATGCACCGGTGAGCGATTCGAACGTCCGGAAATCCGTGTGCGAAAGCCCGTTCGTCAGCATCCCACCGATGCGATCCGCCGGCTCGACGAGCAGCACTTTTTCGCCGTCCGCCGCCGCCGCGAGCGCCGCGGCGATCCCCGCGGGCGTCGCGCCGTACACGAGGACATCGGGCTCCTGTGCAAGGACGGGTGCGGCGAGCAGGAGCAGGAATGCGGGCAGGCGGAACATCGCCCACACTACTGCCGGAGGATCCCACGGCGCGCAACTCCGGAGCTTGGCAGCGCGGGCGCTTTCCGGCGAAGGTCGGGCATTCATGCAACTCGCCGTGCTCAATCCCGGTGGCCGCGACGCCGAGCAGCGCTTCCCCGAGGGAGCGGGCGCCCCGGATGCGCACGCGCATCCGCCGGTGAACTACCACGCCTACGCGGCCTGCACGCGCGGCGGATTTTTCCGGGATACACGCGCCATCCCGCCGGAGATGCGTGCGGTGCTGCTGCTGCTGCGCAGTGACCTGAAGGCGGGCCTGTCCGCGTTGAAGGCCCTGCGGGCGCAGGGGAAGGTGATCGCGATTTCGTGGAAGGAGAGCGGCCAGCATCAGGTGGCGGAGCAACTCGACAGCGCCCCGAATCTCGCGGCCTTTCGCGAGATTTGTGCGCTGGCGGACGGGGCGCTCAGCAGCACACCGGAACTCGTGCCGCTCTACCGCGCCGCCGGGGCGCGGACGGCGGAATTCATCCCGACGCCGTATCCGGTGGAGGATCGGCACTGGGATTTCTCGCGCCCGCTGGCGGAGCGCGAGGGGATCTTCATCGGCACGCGCGAGTGGAACGTGCCATCTCGCAACCACGCCGCGGCGCTCCTGCGCGCATGCGCCACCGGGGCGCCGGTGACGGTGTTCAACGTGGACGGAAGGGCCGGCCGGAAGAAGCTCGATGCGCTCGGCTGCCCGCGGCTGAAGGCGATCGAAGGGCGTCTGCCCTACCCCGATTACCTCCGCGAAATGGCGAAGTGCCGCGTCGTGTTCCAGCTCGATGCGAGCGCGGTGCCCGGACAGGTGGCGGGCGACGCGCTGCTGTGCCGGATGCCATGTGTCGGGGGAAATGGCGCCGTGGATCGCACCGCCTTCACCAGCGACGACCCCGCGCTGCTGCTCCACGACAACCCGGCGTGGATTGCCGCCGTCGGGGCCTCGCAGCAGCGCGCGACGGAGCAGCTCGGATTTGCGGCCGGCGCGGAGCGGCTGCGAAAATTCTTTGCCGGGATCGGATTGTAGCCGGCAACGAGCGGGGGCGAACTGATCCCTCTTTTCGCGATCCGCGGCAAAAGTTCAGCGTGCCCGCTTCCTCACGTCGTCGGCTACGGCACGGAGTGGGCCAAACATTTCATCCGGACCGGTGTTGTCCGCACGGGGACGCACTGTGACGATGCGCTCCCGCATCTCCTCCGCCTCATGAAAATATTCCCCGCCTTGCTGCTCTGCGCCTCGTTCCTCGTTTCCCAGGCCCGAGCCGCCGATGGCTGGGAGACGATCCGCGTTCCCGGCGCGTGGGAGACTGCGAATATCGCAGCGTTGAAAAACCACGATGGCTTCGCGTGGTACCGCACCTGGGTGAAGCCGGACCCTTCTTTCTTCTCCAAGCACGAGCGGAATCTTTTCGAGGAATCGGTGTCGATCAACATCCGGGATCTCGCGGATGCGCACGAAGTCTTCGTGAACGGGAAGAGGATCGGGAAGGGCGGCGAATTCCCGCCGGAGTTCCGCAGCGGACGCGCGGACGTGCATCGGCACAAGGTACCGGTGGGCACATTGCGGCCGGGTGATTGGAACGAGATCGCGATCCGCGTTTACAACGCATCCGGTCCGGGCGGTTTCCTCGGCGACGCTCCGTTCATCATGAATTATTTCATGGAGTGCGTGATGGAGGGGCCGTGGGAATTCCGCACCGGCGACGATCCGAAATGGGCCGGCCCCGCGCTGAAGGCAAAGCCCGCGACATCCGCGTTCGACACGTTCCGCGAATCCAACCGCGTGCTCGGCCGCTCGGCGCAGTTCGTCACGGGACCGAAGCTGCCGCCCGGGGAATCCGCGGCGAAGATGGAGCCAACCGCGGACTTCGCAGTGGAACTGCTGCTGCATGAGCCGCAGGTCGCGCAGCCGGTGCATTTCAGTTTCGACGAGCGCGGCCGGCTGTGGGTCGCGCAGTACCGGCAGTACCCGTATCCCGCCGGGATCACGATGCTGAGCCGCGACAAATACTATCGCGCGCACTACGATCGCGTGCCGGCGGCACCGCCGAATCACGACCGTGGCGCGGATATCATCTCGATCCACGAGTCGAGCAAGGGCGACGGCGTTTTCGACCGGCACAAGGTCTTCCTCGAGGGGCTGAACATGGCGAACGCCACGGTTCGCGGCCATGGCGGCGTCTGGGTGATGCATACGCCCTATCTGCTTTTTTACCCGGACGGCGATGGCGACGACGTGCCCGACGGCCCGCCGACCGTGCAGCTCGCGGGATTCGGATTCGAGGACACGCATTCGGTGGCAAACGGGCTCGTCTGGGGCCCCGACGGCTGGCTCTACGGCGGACAGGGCAGCACGACATCGAGCCGCGTGACGCGCCCGGGGATCGATCCGCCGAATGCGCCGGGCGTTTACTTCGAGGGCTGCATGGTCTGGCGGTTTCATCCCGACACGCATGCGTACGAGATTTTCGCCGAGGGCGGCGGGAACACCTTCGGGCTCGAGTTCGATGCGCAGGGGCGGCTGTATTCCGGGCATAACGGGGGGAACACGCGCGGGTGGCATTTCGTGCAGGGCGGCTTCTATCTGATGCAGGGTGTCGATCCGGGAAAGTTCGGGCCGCCGCGCAATCCGTACGCCTTTGGCGACCTCCCGATGATGAAGACGCCGGACAAGGTGGTGCGCTTTACGCACTTCGGCGCGTTCGCGGAGGGAACGGCCATCCCAGCGACCTATCAGGGCATGCTCTTCGCGATCGATCCGCTGCACAATTCGGTGATCGCGAGCCAGCGCAACGTGCTGGGCGCGACGTTCGAGACGAAGGACTTCGGTCCGGTGCTGCACAGCGCGGATGTGGCCTTCCGTCCGGTCTATATCGCGAACGCGCCGGACGGATCGCTGTTCATCGGCGACATGTACGAATTCTACATCGCCCACGGGCAGCACTACCAAAGCCAGCTCGACCCGGGCACGGGGCGCATCTACCGGCTGCGCGGCAAGGATTCCAAGCTCGAGACGGACGTGAATCTCGCGGCGAAAACATCGGAGCAGCTCGTCGCGCTGCTTTCGCATCCGAACAAATGGCACCGGCATACCGCGGTCCGTCTGCTCGGTGAGCGGAGGGATCTTTCGGTGACCGGGAAGTTGAAAGCGCTGATCGCAAGCGACCACGGCATCGGCGCCCTGAATGCATTGTGGGCGCTGCATCAAGGCGCGGGGCTCGATCAACAAACGGCACTGGCCGCGCTGCGCCATCCCTCCGCGCCGGTGCGCACGTGGGCGGCGCGCCTGCTCGGCGACGAGTGGGGACTCCATCGCAACCTCGGTGCCGGCCGGCATAGGGCA
>JBEBGK010000267.1:0-5490 GCA_040081515.1 Chthoniobacteraceae bacterium | reverse complement strand
GTTGGAATGCGATCTGAATGTTTCGATTCAGACGGGAACGACGGTGGCGGCATGGCTCGACCAATCGGGACTTGGGAATGACATGGTGGCCAGTGGAAATCCGCAGTGGGGAACGGTCCTGACTCCTTCGGGCCTGCCGGCGGTCAGTTTCGACGGCGACGGCGACAAAGTGGAGCGAACCGGCGCGCTCGGCGGGCTGCCGTCTGGCAACGCGAACCGGACGATCATCATGGTCGCCAAGTATAAGGGCTCCACGGCATGGGCCGGGGTTTCTTACGGGACCGGGGCGAACAATCAGGCGTTCGGCCTCAACGTGAAGCATCCGACCGGGGAACTCGACCTGCAGGGCTGGGGCGGAGGCAATGATCTGATTTCCACCACCCCCGGGATCGGCGCGGGCTGGCTCGTGCAAGCCGGGGTGCTGGGCAACGGGATAGCGACCCTCTACAAGGATGGGGCGCAGATTGCGCAATGGGCGCACACCTATGCCACGGTGCTGTCGAAGATGGTGATCGGCGCGGAGATTGCGAATCTCGGCTTTGTGAATGTGGATGTCGCGGCGGTGCTCATTTACAACCGGGCCTTGACTGCCGGTGAACTGGCCAGCGTGCAGAGCTTCCTGCAGACGAAGTATTTCCAGACGGGGGTGCCAAATACCGCGCCGGTGGTGACGATCACCGCGCCTGCCAACGGAGCGAGCTTCGCGAACGGGACGGCGATCACGTTCACGGGGAGCGCGATTGACGCCTTGCAGGGGAACCTGAGCGCGGGGCTTGCTTGGAGTTCGAGCATCAACGGAGCGATCGGCACCGGCGCATCGATCTCGGTGAGCAGCCTGTCGCCGGGAACGCACACGATCACCGCGTCGCGGACCGACGCGGGCGGTCTGACCGGCACGGCGACCATCACCGTGACCGTCGTCGCGGCAGCGCCGCCGGTGACGACGAATCTCGTGCTCCACTTGGAATCCACGCAGGGAGTTTCCACTTCCGGCACCAAAGTTAACTCGTGGACGGATCTCTCAAGCCGGGCCAACACGGTTTCGTCCGTCGGCAATCCTCAACTCGTGCCCACTCGCACTCCATCTGGCAAACCAGCGATTACGTTCAACGGAACCACCGATGCGTTGCAGCGGGTCCACTCCAGTTCGCCACTGAACGGGTTCCCAACGGTCAACGCCAATCGCACCATCTTCATCGTGGCAAAATACAACAATGCCAGCACTGACGCCGGTGTGTCCTACGGGACGGCGAGCAGCAACAGGGCATTCGGTCTGGTCGTGGCTCCGACGACCGGGCAACTCCGTTTGCAGGGCTGGGGCAGCAGCAACGAATTGACGTCCACGACCGCGGGGTCCGGTGCGGGCTGGTTGGTACAGTCGGCGGTCCTCAGCAGCGGCACCGCAACGTTGTTCAAGAACGGAACGCAGATCGCCCAGTGGGCGCACACCTACAACACCTCGCTTACCAGGCTGGCAATTGCCGCGCGACTCAGCAGCGGATTCGTGAACATGGAGGTCGCCGCCGTGCTCATCTACGACCGGGCACTGACTGCAACCGAGCGTGCCAGTGTGGAGACGTATCTCCGCACAAAATATCTGTAGGCGCTGAACCGGCCCGATCCAAGGGAGGCCAAGTCGGCAGCTTGCAGGTCGTTTAAAAATAGTTTAAATCTCCATGGAGGGAATCGGCTGACACCCGCAGGGGGCGGGCAAAATAGGGGGAATTCCGGTCAAGAGAGGGTCGGCTTTCCGAGTAGTCTTCGATTGACTGCAACAGGAACGGTTGCCTAGAATGACTCAGGTTACGAGATTTATGAATTTCCCTGTGGAGAATATGAAAGCGTTTACTGATTCAACGACAACGTGCCACGAGTCGGGTGCTGTTTCAGCTTGTGGTCGAAGCCTTTGGGTGTCGGCGGCTGCCACTTTCGCTTCATTCTCGCGTGTCGTCTTCGCCGTGTCCTGCCTGCTCTTCGGGCTGGGGCATCGCTTGGTTGCCGCACCCGCGCCGCCAATGAATTTCGCCGTCGAGGATGTGTTGACCAATTTGGAACAACCCATGGCGGTCCGGTTTTTCCCGGACGGACGGATGCTGGTGATCCAGAAGAAAGGCATCGTGCGGATTGTTAATGTGCTCACGTCGCCGATCCAGTCGGACGTGTACATGAATCTCGCGGATCCGTCGCATGCGCACGGCTTGGATTCGGACCAGGAGCGCGGATTGCTGGACATCGCGATCGATCCGAACTTCTCCACCTCGCCGTACGTGTACGTCCTATACACGCCGGCCACCGGGCCGAATGGTCCGCGGTTGCGGGTCGGGAGGTTCACGCATGTGGCGAATTCCAACGGTGTGACCAGCCGGGGCAACATGGCCAGCGAGTTGATCGTCTGGCAGGACACGCAGAGCTATGATTCGTGCTGCCATTTTGGCGGCGGGCTGGATTTCGGGCCGGACGGAAGGCTGTTCCTGACGACCGGCGATCATTTTCAGGGCTCGTATGCGACGAACCGGCAGATGGCCGGGGGCAAGGTGCATCGCATCAACAAGGACGGCAGCATCCCGCCCGGCAATCCGTATGCGGATGGAACGGGGCCGAACATGGATTCCATCTTCGCGTACGGGCTGCGGAATCCGTTCCGGGCGCGCTGGGATCTGCCGTCGGGGCGGTTTTTCATCGGCGAGGTCGGAGGCAATACGCAGTCCATCGCATGGGAGGATCTGCACGTGCTCCGATACCTCTCGTCTTCCGGACGGTTTGTGGATGCGGACCTCGGGACTGCGAGCGACAACAATCGTTTCGACGGGATCAATTACGGTTGGCCGACGGTGGAAGGCCTGCCGCCGCATACCAATTTCCCGGGAGCGGTGATCGATGCGGCGATGGGTGAACCGATCTTTGCCTGGAGGCATTCGGGCATCACTTCCGCAATCACGGGCGGGGTGGTGTACCGTGGGACCGTGTTCCCCGCCCAGTATCAGGGTGCGTATTTTTACGCGGACTCGACGCGGGATTTCATCCGCTATTTGAGGTTTGCAACGAATGGATCGCTGATTCCAAACCCGAGCCCCGCGGCGATCAGTTCCAAGAACCCGGACACGACGAGTTACCCCTTCGACCTGACGCCGCTGGGGCGGGTCGTGGCGCTCGAATCGGGACCCGGCGGCGCGCTCTATTACGTGAGCTTCACCGATTCGGGCGGTGCCTTCGGCGAACCGAATCCGGCGATCCTCGGCGCGGTGCGTCGCTACGTTTACGACAACGGGAACGTCCGTCCCGCGATCGCGGAGTTCTCCGCGACGCCGCTCGCCGGCCCGTCGCCGCTCGCGGTCACATTCCGGATCCGCGCGAGCGATCCGAACAACAACCCGATGACGTATGTGCTCCGCTATGGCGATGGCACGACTTCGGGCGCGCCGCAGCCGCTCCCCGCCAATACGCTGGTGACGGTCACGCGCACCTACACAACGCATGGCGTCCGTCAGGCCGTTCTCGAGGTCATGGATGCCTCGCTGACGGCGACGCAATCGCTCAGCATCAAGGTCGGCACGCCGCCCTCGATCACCTCGCTGACTTCGAGCAACAGCAGGCCCGGCTCGACCAGCAACGCGTTCCGTTTCGGCGACGTGATCACATTCACCGCGACGGCGACCGATCCGCAGGATGGCACGATGACGGGGGCGAACTTTTCGTGGTCCATCGCCTTCATCCGCCCGGGCAACACCCACCCCGCGTTCGGTCCCCAGACCGGCGCTGCCTCGATCAATTTCCCGATCCCGTCCCAGGGGCAGGGATTCAGCGGCCCCGTGTACTACCGGTGCTTCCTGACTGTCACGGACTCAAGTGGGCTGAGCACTTCCTCGAGCATCGACATCTTCCCGGAGAAATCGAACATCACCTTCGACACGGTGCCGAGCGGCATCGTGGTGCAGGTGGATGGGAACACGGCGAGGGCGACACCGTTCGTGCTCGATACGCTGATCAACTTCAACCATCTGATCACCGTTCCGTCGATCCAGTGCATCAATGGAACCCAGTATGACTTCACAGGCTGGTCGAATGGAGCGTTGGGCGCGCAGCAGATCTACAATGTCCCTGCCACGGATTCTTCGCTCACCGCGTCTTATGCGCCGGGCGGACCATGCGCGGAGCCGCCGGCGTCGGGGCTGGTGATGCGGCTGACGGGAAATGCGGGCGTCGTGGTAAGCGGCGCGAATGTGCTGAGCTGGGAGGATCAGACGACTTTTTACAACGACTTGGGTGCAGTGGGCGGGCCGACCCTGCTGAGCAGCGGTCCGAACAGCGAGCCGGCGGTGCATTTCGACGGCGTGGATGACGCGCTTTTCCGCACGGGATTCACCGGATTGCCGACAGGCGCGGCAGCGCGGTCGCTGTTCATGGTGGTGCGTTACAATGCTGCGAACGCAAGCACGGGGAGTTGGGCAGGTTTCAGCTACGGTACGTATGCGAGCGCCCAGATGTTCGGCCTGGCCTTGACGCCGTCGGGGACTCTCGGCGTGCAGGGATTCGGTTCCTTCGATGTTCCGTCGAATCCCCCCGCCAGCGGCGTCGGCGCGTGGCTGACCCACAGTGCAGTCTATTCCGGCGGGACTTTGAATCAGTTCAAGAACGGCAACTCGATCGGGACCGCGTCGCAGAGTTTCTCCACGGGAACTTCCAGCATCCGGCTCGGGGAGGAATTGAACGGCGGAAAGAATCTGGACATGGATGTTGCCGAGGTGCTGGTTTACAACCGGGCGGTCAGCGAGGTGGAGCGATTGCAGATCGAGGGATACTTCAGCCAGCGCTATGCGATCGCGACGGCTGGAGGCAACACGGCGCCGGCGGTGAGCATCACGGCGCCATCGAACGGTTCGAGCTTCGCGACCGGGACCACGGTCACCTTCACCGCCACGGCGGATGATGTGCAGCAGGGGAACCTCAGCGCGGGGCTCAACTGGGTCTCAAGCCTCAACGGCCCGATCGGAACCGGGGCATCGATTTCCGTCAGCAGCCTTTCGGCTGGGAACCACACGATCACCGCATTGGTGGCGGACAGTGGCGGGCTGGTGGGGACGGCGGGCATCTCGGTGACGATCTCCGCGCCATCGAACACCGCGCCGGTGGTGGCGATCACGGCGCCGTCGAACGGGGCGAGTTTTGCGAGCGGTGCCACGGTTACCGTGACGGGAACTGCGAATGACGCGCAGCAGGGGAACATGAATGCCGCGATCAACTGGACTTCGAGCATCGACGGACCGCTCGGCACGGGCGCATCGCTTTCGGTCACCACCCTGTCCGTGGGGACGCATGCGATCACGGCGGCGGTGACGGACAGCGGCGGGTTGACCGGCGCTGCGCTCGTGAACATTACGGTCACCTTGGGCGGAATTCCCGGCCTTGTCACCTCGGGCCTCGTCGTCCAGTTGGAATCGGACCTGAATGTTGCCCTTCAGACGGGCAACACGGTGGCGGCGTGGCTGGACC
>JBEBGK010000266.1:0-5519 GCA_040081515.1 Chthoniobacteraceae bacterium | reverse complement strand
AACAGGTTCTTCGTGAGAATCACCGACGCATCCTCCTGCACGACATTCGTGCCGAGCCAGGTTTCGTAGCCGCCGAGTTCGTGTTGCTCGGGCGTGGGCAGGTAGCCGTGCCGCCCATTCGCGAGGCCGATGACCATCGTCTGTGGAAAGGGGCTGCGCTTCTTCAAATCGAGGCCGGTCTCTACGAACGTCTCGAATGGGATGCCGCACACGGCGAGGTCGCCGATGCGGATGGCCTGGATTTTCACCGTGATGCCTTCCTCCGCGCGTTCGGCCGCCGCGATGGTGCTGTGGGCGTAGTTCTGCGCGAGGCGCGGCAGTTTCTCGATCGCGTCCTTGTCCTTGATCGCGACCAGGGCCTTCGCATCCGCGACCTGCTCGGCGGTGGGCCGGCGATATTTCAGCGTGATCTCCCGCTGCGACATGCCGAGGCGCGCATCGGGCCGGTGTTGCTGGATTTTCCGGTGCGCCAGCCACGCGGTGTCGGCGGCCTTTGCGGCGACAATGCGAATCTGCTCGAACGGCTCGCGCGGCGGGCGCGTGATGCCGAAAGGGATGTTGTTGATGTCGCCCGAAGTGCCGTTCGACATCATCGCGACAAGGCCTTCATCCCCGCGCAGCCGCGAAGGCATGAGCCGCGCAAACTCGCCGAAGTAGTCCGCGGAGATCTGCCCTTGCGGGCTGCCGCCGACGTAATGCAGCGAGTAGTTCGCGAAAAGCGCGAGCGGCTTCCGCTTCGCATCCTGCACCGAGACGATCGTGATGTCCGGGTCCGTCGGCCCGGCGGGACGATCGAGCACATCGGGGCTCGTGCCGGGATTCATCTTCACCTTGTCCAGCCTGCCGTAGGGATTCAGCGGCATCTTGCCGGGCTTGAGATACCAGCGGCGGTTGAAGACTTCCTCCGGCAACGGATGCGACGCCGCACCGACGGCGGCGGGCCGCAGCGCCGCGTGAGCCTTGATGATGGAATCCGCCACTCCCTCGACGAACAGCTTCCGATACGCCGCCGCGGGCTCGCTGCGTGTATTCAGCGGTGCGGCACTGTGCGAGTGCGTGGAGGAGACGAGGATCTTCTCCATCGGGATGCCGGTCTTCTTCGAGGCGATGTCCTTCGCTTCATCCAGCACATCCGGCCCGGCGCCGAGATTGTCCACGACGACCATCGCGAGCGTGGTGGTGCCGTCATCGAGCACCATCGCCCGTGCGTGCAGTGGATCGTGGGAGCTTTCGGCCATGTTCGCGCTGAAGCCGCCCGGCATGTTCAGCGGAAAAAGCTTCGGTGTGATGTCCACCGCGGCGGCACCGGCGCGAAGGGCAGGCTTTTCAGCGGCGTCGAGTGCTGCCGGGATGGGGAGGAGTGTGAGCGCAAGCGCGAGACGGAGGATGATCATGGTCACCGGAGATGATGCCTTTCGCGGACGGAAATTGGGACTCATGTGTTGCAGGGGCGTCCCGCTCCACACGCACTCAGCCTAAATCCGGGAATGGGTGGCCGTAGGGGTGCCCGGTGACGGCGTCATACTCCAGGCTGTCGGTGACGACGTGGGTGAGCGGAAGGCCGGGCTGAACTTCTCAATGTTCAGGATGAAGTCATTCATCGTGGCCGTCGCACCCGCTTCCAGATGGCCTACGGGGGCGTCCACCGCGTCCGTGGCAATATGGCGATCGAGGCCGTTCAGAATCTCGTACAAGTTGCTCATCCCATCGGCGTCATCATCAAGTCCGTCGTCATAGAAGCTGTTCATGTAGCCGGTGTCATACGCCTGCTTCCAGGTGAGTCCTTCGGTCTGGCCATTGATGGTGCGAACGGTGCCCGCGTCGGCGGCAAGGTTGGGATTCAGGGAATACTGGACCTCGATCGAATCCGGGATGCCGTCCGAGTCGGTGTCGTTGCCGTTGTAATAATCGTTCGGATACGGGTCCGCCACATCGGGGATGCCGTCGTTGTCGGTGTCCTGCCACGCGGTGTAATAGGCCGCGGAGGTGAAGGTGTATGCGTGATTGTCCGCATCCATCGGATAAGTGAGGGTGGTGGCGCCGCCGCTGGCATCCAATGGCGGCCAGAAGAAGGCCGGGCTGCCGTTGAAAGGGTCGGTGAGGTCACCCGGACCTTTGTTCGGAACGTCATGGCAAATCGGCTCAATCCAAAGACAGCTCCATGTTGTTCCCATGGTGTTTCACATATTCGGCATTCACCAGTTCGTAAGTAGGCGGTTGACCTGGAGGCAAATGCTTCAAAAGGCTATAATACAACCTTGTGTTGGTACAATCAAACGCCCACAAGTATCTGTCAAGGTCACTCACTCTTAGAGTTGCCCCTGTCCTCGATCCGAAATTCTCTCCAGCCCATATTGTTGTCGGAGTTTTAGGAGTCCACGGGTCGAAATCAACCCCAATGAGTTCCTTATCTCTCGGATCAAGCCCTCGTCCAACTGCATAGCGCTTATTTCGCCAGTAGGCCATAGAGAAGAATATTCCTTGTTCAGGGCCATTCGGACACATCCAAAACTCGTCCTAACACCGAATCATACACTTCCTTGATCTTCAATTGTTAACCAGGCCCTTGGTTCTTCAGATACGGAATGATCTCGGCCCTGAGGGTCGGGTCCAAACGTTTCAATGCCTCGGCCCTTTCGTTCGGCTCCAAGTAATCCAACGTTTCTGCTCGCAGTTGTGGGCTAGCCAATTGCTTTAGGAGTTCCCCCCCCTCCTCAGGCCCCATTTCCCTAAATGCTGCAGCCCTTACTTCCGCGCAGTGTTCGTAATATAATTCGTCGAGCCTTTTAAGGTTTATTCGCACAACCGTTACATCGGGGTCGGCGGTTCTAATGTCTGCCAATACAACGACACCGCCCTTCAAGCTCCACTCGTCGAACGCCGCTTCAGCAGTTTGCAAGTCACCATGACAAAAGCTCAGAATTTCGCGTTTTGTAAACTGCAATTGAGAAGCATCCTCGGCATAACGTGTCAATATCCCGGAAAGCCCCCATTTACGATCTTGTTCCATAATTTAAGGGGAAAAAAGGGGTCAGGAGTCATATCTTGACAGACTTGATGAATAATTGGAGTTCACGAGGGAGCTTGGCAGTCTTCCCGGCGTTCTTCCAGCGCCGGATTTGCTGGCTCACGTTCGCCGCGCTGCCCATTTCAAGCGCGTCCGCAATCCATGTCTGCGAGACCGTCGTCGTTCCCCAAAGCAACGACGCCAGTGCCACCTTGCGAGCGTCGCTGCCGGGTAGTCGCTTGAGGTCCGCCCGGTCCAGACCCGCGGCGGTGAGTCCCTTGGCCAGACATCTTTCCGCCTCCGCCTGGTCGTGGGAACGCTTCTCTGGCGCACTCCGGGAGGTCCGCCCCTTGAATCCCGCAACCTTCTTTCCAAGCCCGCGCAGCAGCCTCTCCCCAAACGCCTGCGTGCCCCAATACCACCCTTTCCGCAGATGGCTGCACCGCGCATCGAACTCGGCCCCAAGCGCCGGCACCCCGCATCGCTTCGCCTCTTCCTCCACCGCCCGCCGGTCCAGGCGCTCGACAAATCGCCTCCTCCCGGCCGCCGTGTCCCCGCATTCAAACACTCCCAGAGCGTGCTCCGCGGCCAGCCATTTTGCCCGCCGGCCTGGCGGCAGCGCATAGCCGCCTGCCACGCTGCTCCACGGATAATCCATCACGCTTTCCCCGCGCCGCGGCTCGATGATGCGTGCGCGCACCGGGTTCAGGTGAATGTAATCCATGAGCGTCCGATAGTAGTCACTCCGCGAGCCCTCCACGATCACCGCCTTGTAGCGGTCGCCGAAGAGCCGACCCCACTTGCGATGCCGTACATTGAACCGGCGCGTGTAGGCATTCTGCAGCCACTTCATCCCCTCGACGAGATTCGCCTCCGGCGTCTCGATGAACAGGTGATAGTGATTCCCCATGAGCACCCACGCGTGGACGCGCCACCCCGTCATCCCGCACGCTTCCGAAAGCGTGGAGAGGAAAAACCGCCGGTCGTCATCGTCGGCAAAAATCTTCTCCCTCCGGTTCCCGCGCGCCATCGCGTGGTAAAAGCCGCCTGCCATCTGGATTCGGATGCTTCGCGCCATGCCCGACGCTGGCAAAAGAGGCCCAGCACTGTCAAGACTTGCCTCCTGACCCCTATTTCCCCCTATTTCCCCGAGGCAGCACCGACTTGGTGGGTGCCGTCTGCCGCGAAGCCAGTGAACGTCCAGAGGACAAGCGCGAGAATGATGCATTTCATGGCTGATGATCGCTTCGCGACCCGCTGAGGTGGACCTACCGAAGACGGACAGCCGTCACTTGGTTCACGCTCGGAACCAAGGTTCAGGGGTCATATCCCGACAGAGTCGCCGGATGCCACATCGGCTCCGGGTGAAAGAGTTCGCAGGCATCGCTTGCGGAAGAAGAGCAGAAGCCGGGGCCGTTGAGAAGCGCGCGTTTGATGCGGGCAACAGGCCAGATGCAACATCTAAGCTCTCCTCTTGGAGCGGACGAAAAGCCAGCCGGCCGCGCCTGCGACGATGGTGGCGATGGATGCCCAAAGATAGGGCTGCCAGGAAAGCCTCTCCGCTTTGGTCGTCGCCACTGCGGTAGAGCCAGGAGAGGATGATGTGGATTCCGTGTTGGTGGTTGTGACAGGAGAACGGACCGGCAGGACACGTTTGGCTTCGCTCGGGTCGGGTGACGCGCCCGGTTGCGGTCGCGGCAATCCCTGGGCAGGGGAGATTCCGGGACGTACGGCGGCGTAGTTTTCCGCGAGGATTGCCTGCTCATTCTCCTTCCACCAGATTCACCCGATCTCACGTTTCTCGCCCGCCGAAAGGTGGTGCGCGCTCCGCATTGCCCGTGCCCAGCCCCTGACCTGCGGCGTGAACTCCTCGACTGCCTCCGTGAGTTTCAGGAGCTGAAACAGGGATTCCGCAGTGCGGTTGTACCTCCTGTACTTCCCCAAATTGAGATCGAGCGTCACCGCGTCGCCTGGCCCAAACATCCCTTTGGCGAGATACGGCAGCAGCTTAGGCTGTTTGGACCGGACCACTTCGCCAAACAAATCGTCGTTGTATGTATAGTATCGGCTGGCCATCGTGAACGTCTGTAGCTGTTCACCAACGGTTTCGATAACCTCCGGGTCCGGAAGTCTGAGCAAGACTAGACGGGCATCCGAGGCAGGAAGCTGGAGTCGAGATCCATCGCGAACGACAAACTCGGTCACCTCACATGCGGCGATCTTCTTCAAGAGACCGAGAGTCGCGGCTCGATCATTTTCAAGGCGGTTCTCGATTTCTGAAGACGACAATCTATATCCGCGATTCATGAGGTCGAAGACCCGTTGTTCGAGAGCCGACAACCCTTCGTCATTTGAAAATGTGGCCGCTGCAAAACTTTTTCTTGAAAATTATGGCGCGGTATACAGTAAATACAACTACGGTCGCTGGGGCGTTGAGCTTAAATCGACAGGTGAACTGCTTGGCTGGTGTGGACTTAAATTTCATCCAGAAGAAAAAATAACAGATGTAGGT
>JBEBGK010000265.1:0-5542 GCA_040081515.1 Chthoniobacteraceae bacterium | reverse complement strand
TCTCATAGGGACGGTGATGAAGAGCGGGAAGCGTTCGCTGGCCGAGCGCGTCGTTTACGACGCCATCGAGCCGAGCCGCCAGGGCAGCGATGCGGTCGATCCGCTCGAGACGCTGAACAAGGCGGTGGAGAACGTGAAGCCCCGTCTGGAGACCAAGAGCCGCCGCGTCGGTGGCGCGACGTATCAGGTCCCGATGGAAGTGGCGCCGGCCCGTGCGGTGGCGCTCGCGTTCCGCTGGATCGTTGGCTACGCGGCGGCCCGCAAGGGATCGTTCAAGAAGGCGCTCGCGGCCGAGCTCAAGGAAGCCGCCGCAGGGCAGGGGAACGCGATCAAGAAGCGCGACGACACCCACAAGATGGCGCAGGCAAACCGCGCCTTCGCCCATTTCCGATTCTAGCCCCCCGACGAAACTAAACCCTCGCCGAGCTGCACCATGTCTTCCGCCGTCGCTGCAAATCCAACTACAAACCCGAACTCGCCTGACCGCGCGTACCCGCTTGAAAAGACGCGCAACATCGGCATTGCCGCACACATTGATGCCGGCAAGACGACGCTGACGGAGCGCATTCTCTTTTACACGGGCATGATCCACAAGATCGGCGAGGTGCATGAAGGCACGACCGTGACGGACTGGATGGAGCAAGAGCGCGAGCGTGGCATCACGATTACATCGGCTGCGACGACGTGTTTCTGGGAGCAGAAGAAGCACGAGGGCGTGCTGAAGCTTTACGAGAGCCAGAAAATGCGGGTCAACATCATTGACACGCCCGGTCACGTGGATTTCACGGCCGAGGTGGAGCGTTCGCTCCGCGTGCTGGACGGCGCGATCGCGGTGTTCTGCGCCGTCGCAGGTGTGCAGCCCCAGTCCGAGACGGTGTGGCGTCAGGCGACGAAGTATGGCGTGCCGCGCATTGCATTCGTCAACAAGATGGATCGCACGGGTGCGAACTTCGCCAATGCGATCAATGACATGCGCACCAAGCTGAAGGCGAATGCGCATCCGGTGCTGATTCCGATCGGCGCGGAAGACTTGCTCAAGGGGCAATACGACGTGATCAACCGCAAGGCGGTCGTCTATCTCGACGACGAGAAGATGGGTTCGAACTACGTCATCGAAGAGCTTGACGATGCGGGGAAGAAAATTGTCGAAGAGGCGCGCGAGTCGTTGATCGCGGCGCTCTGCGACATCGATGATGAACTGGGAACGGCCTACCTCGAAGAGAAGCCGATCACGTCGCAAATGATCAAGCAGGCCATCCGCCGCCAGACCATTGCGAACAAGTTTGTCCCGGTCGTCGGCGGTTCCGCTTTCAAGAACAAGGGCGTGCAGTTCCTCGTGGACGCAGTGGTGGACTACCTCCCGTCGCCGATTGATATTCCTCCGCAGGAAGGCCACAACGTGGACAACCTCGAGGAGAAAATTCCCGCGCCGCCGGACGATGCCGCAAAATTCATCGGGCTCGCGTTCAAGCTCTGGAGCGATCCTTTCGTCGGCAAGCTCGTGTTCTTCCGCGTCTATCGCGGCAAGCTCAGCAAGGGCGACACCATTTATAACCCGCGCACCCGCAAGAGCGATCGCGTCAGCCGTCTGATTCAGATCCAGGCGGACAAGCGGGAGGACATTGATACGTGCTTCTCGGGTGACATCGCGGCCATCGTCGGCCTGCGTAACATCACGACCGGGGATACGCTTTGCGACGAGGACGTCGAACTCATGCTTGAACCGCCGTCATTCCCTGACCCGGTCATCAGCATGTCCGTCGAGCCGAAGACGAAGGCCGATCAGGAAAAAATGGGCATCGCACTCCAGCGCCTGGCTGAGGAAGATCCCACCTTCCGCGTCCACACCGACGAGGAAACCGGCCAGACAATCATCGCCGGGATGGGCGAGCTGCATCTCGAAATCATCCGCGATCGCATGCTGCGTGAGTTCAAGGTCGAGGCCAACTCCGGCAAGCCGCAGATCGCGTATCGCGAAACCATCACCAAGCCTGCGAATGGCGACGGAAAACTCATCAAGCAGTCCGGTGGTCGTGGCCAGTATGGTCACGTCATCGTGGATGTCCGCCCCGGCGAGCGCGGCAAGGGCATCGTCATCGAAAACAAAGTTGTCGGTGGCACCATTCCCAAGGATTACATCCCGGCGTGCAAGAAGGGCATCGAAGAAGCAGTGCTGAATGGCGTGCTCGGCGGTTATCCGGTGATTGATGTCGAAGTGGACATCATTGACGGCAGCTATCACGAGGTGGACTCGAACGAAATGGCCTTCAAGATGGCCGCGATTTTCGCGGTGAAGGACGCATTTAAGAACGCGAATCCGATTTTGCTCGAGCCTATCATGAAGGTCGAGAACGCGACCCCCGAAGACTATCAGGGCGATATCATGGGTGACTTGAACCGCCGCCGCGGAGTCATCCAGGGCATGGAGTCCAAGAATGGCCTCTGCCACATCAACGCGCAGGTGCCGCTCGCCGAAATGTTCGGCTACTCGACCGCCATCCGCTCACTTTCCAAGGGCCGCTCCAGCTACACGATGGAGCCGTCCCACTTCCAGCAGGTGCCTGAAAACGTGAAGGCTGCCGTGCTCGACCAGAAAGGCAAATAACTCAGACACCACGCCATGACCGGACAAAAAATTCGAATTCGCCTGAAGGCATTTGACCACCGCGTGCTCGACGCATCGGCCATCGACATCGTCGAGACGGCCAAGCGTTCCGGCGCCCGCGTCGCCGGTCCGATTCCGCTCCCGACCCGTGTCGAAAAATTCACGGTGAACCGCTCACCGCACGTGGACAAGAAGTCCATGGATCAGTTTGAAATCCGCACCTACAAGCGCCTGCTCGACATCATCGAGCCGACCGCGAAGACCGTGGATGAACTGCGCAAACTCAACCTGCCCGCGGGCGTGGACATCACCATCAAGATCTGACGACGATGAAGATTGGACTTTTGGGCAAGAAACTCGGAATGACCCGCGTCTATGACGAAACGGGTCGCATCACCCCCGTGACGGTCATCGAGGCGGGCGGCAACACCGTGCTGCAGAAAAAGACGAAGGAGAACGACGGATACAACGGCGTTCAAGTCGGCTTCGACGGGCAGAAGGAGCACCGCGTGACGAAGCAGATGCTCGGGCATTTCAAAAAGTCAGGTTCGGAGCCGAAGAAATTTGTGCGCGAATTCCGCCTGCCGGACAACGTGAAGCTCGATGAGGCGGTGGATCTGAGCGTGAACCATTTCACCGCGGGCGACGTCGTGGACGTCATCGGCCAGAGCAAGGGTCACGGCTTTCAGGGCGTCATGAAGAAGCACAACATGGGCGGCCAGCCGGCGTCGCATGGTCACATGATGCACCGCCGCAACGGTGCCATCGGCAACCGTTCGACTCCAGGTCGTGTGTGGAAGAACATGGGAATGCCCGGCCACATGGGTGACGAGCGTGTGACGGTGCAGAATCTCCGCGTCGTCCAGGTGAACACGGATGACAACTGCATCCTGATCAGTGGCGCGGTGCCCGGCAAACCCGGGTGCTACGTGGTCATCCGCCCTGCAAAGAAGGTGAAGAAGGTGAACCCGGAGACACTGAAGCAAGCGGCCAAGGCAGCAACGAAGGCAGCAGCTAAGAAGGCAAAATGAGCGCAACCATTCTAACTCCCGAGGCGGCGAAGGCCGCGAAGATCGAAGTCATTGCCAACGGCAAATTCAGCCAGGCGATGCACGAAACCGTTGTCGCCTACCGGGCGAATCGCCGGAGCGGCACTGCCAGCGTGAAGACGAAGGCGACCGTGAGCGGATCCGGAGCGAAGCCGTGGCGCCAGAAGGGCACCGGGCGTGCGCGTGCCGGCTACAAGACGAGCCCCGTGTGGAGCGGCGGCGGTGTGGTCTTCGGACCGCATCTGCGCGACTACTCGAAGAAAATTTCCAAGCAGACCCGCCGCATCGCGCTCCGCAAGGCCTTGAGCGCGCGCATTCTCGATGGAGACGTATTGCTGGTTCCGAGTTTCTCGGTCGCCAAGCCGAGGACGAAGGAATTCGTGAAGCTGCTCGGGGGCATTTCGCCGGAACCGAAGACGTTGATCATCGGCAAGGACTTCGACGACAACACGCGCCTCGCGGCCCGCAATGTCCAGCCCGCCGTGCTGGCGAGCGCCGCGGACGTGAATTCCGAGCACCTGCTCGCCTTCAAGAAGATCATCGTGACGAACGACGCCCTCGCGCAACTCGCTGAACGCATCAACAAATGAACGAGCCGTACGACATCATCAAAAACGTTCATCTCACCGAGAAGAGCAGCATCCTTTCGGAGACGGGCAACCAGTACGTCTTCCGCGTCAAGCTGACGGCCAACAAGGTCCAGATCCGCCAGGCGATCGAGAAACTTTTCAAGAAGAAGGTCGTCCGCGTGAACACCATGCGCTGCGGCGGCAAACTCAAACGCGGCCGCACCCAGCATCCCGGCATGACCAGTGACTGGAAGAAGGCCGTCGTCACCCTCGCACCCGGCGAGAAAATCGAACTCGCCTAAAGGAGACACACCATGGGACTCAAAACTTTCCGCCCGCTCACGCCAACCAGCCGGTTCAAGATCCTTCCCGACTTCTCCGAAGTCACGAAGTCGAAGCCGGAGAAGAAGCTCGTCGAGACCAAGCACAAGACTGGCGGCCGCAACAACAACGGCCGGTTGACGACGCGTCACATCGGCGGCGGGCACAAGCAGAAGTACCGGATCATCGATTTCAAGCGCAGGAAGCGCGGAGTCGAGGCCACGGTGGTCGCGATCGAATACGATCCGAACCGCACGTGCCGCATCGCGTTGATCGAATATCCGGACAAGGAGCGCGCCTACATCCTCGCCCCCGTGGGCCTCGGTGTGGGAGACAAGGTCTCGGCCGGTCCCGGCATCGAGGCGAAGGTCGGGTGCGCGCTTCCCCTTCAGGAAATTCCGCTTGGCGCAACGATTCATAATGTCGAGTTGCAGCCCGGTCGCGGTGGCCAGATGGCCCGGAGCGCCGGGGTCGGCGTCATCCTGAACAACCGCGAAGGCGATTTCGCGCTGCTCAAGCTGCCGTCCGGGGAAATCCGCCGCGTCCACGTGAAGTGCTACGCGACCGTCGGCCAGGTGGGCAACGTCGAGCACATGAACGTCAGTTCCGGCAAGGCGGGACGCAGCCGCTGGCGCGGTGTCCGTCCGACCGTGCGCGGCATGGTGATGAACCCTGTGGATCACCCGATGGGTGGCGGCCAGGGCAAATCCAAGGGCGGCGGCGGACGCCATCACCCGATGTCGCCTTGGGGCCAGCTCTCAAAAGGATTCAAGACCCGCCGCAAGCACAAGCCGAGCGACCGCTTTATCCTGCAACGCAAGAACGCAACGAAGAAAGCAGCCATTTAACCGAACATGGGACGCAGCCTCAAAAAAGGACCTTTCGTCGAGCAGCACCTGCTCGAGAAGATCGACAAGATGAACGCCTCGACGGTCAAGAAGCCGATCAAGACCTGGTCGCGCCGCTCGACGATCATTCCCGACTTCGTCGGACACACG
>JBEBGK010000264.1:0-5546 GCA_040081515.1 Chthoniobacteraceae bacterium | reverse complement strand
GTATAATCTACCATCGAGAATTCTGTGGACTTCTCAACACTCCAACAACCCTTATGGGCCCATTAATGTGACAACCGGGGCTATTACTGGAGACGGCCACAATTATTCGAACCGGTTCTTGCAGATTCTTCAGCCAGGGGACACGATTCGTAGCTTGGTGGTCGGAGGCAGCAACCCCGCCGCAGCGGACACGCGGATAGCCGCCCTTCAGCAGGAAGTCGCGACTCTCCTGCCCCACCCCGACTACCTCAGCACCACCAAGTATCGGGCCGAGACTCTCCGAAGGGCCGATGGCGCGTTTTATTTCGATACCACATACAGTTTTGGTGGTTCTACGATTTATGCCGAGCCGAGGAGCAGTTCAGCCGAACCCACAACGGGATCATTCGTGCCCTTGGTGGGGGCCTTGAAGTACCGGCCAAACTTCGGTCCTGACTTGGTCAAGAAAGATTCGAATGGAGCTCCGTTTGTGGCTCGCCGCAGTGACGGCCAACTTGCCGACTTTGACACCGGTCTCGGCAACTTCCCCGACGGGGCATATTCGGGAAAGGCAGATGAAGGCAACGTCGCCGCATACTGGTATGACCCGCTGAACGGTAGGTGGAATTACGTGGAACCTTACTATACTTGGGTTTACGATTTTCCTTTAGATACCTATTTCTCCCCAAATCGCCAGATTCCCGGCCCCGTGATGTTTGGATCCTTGCCTGCACCAAATGTTCCCTGGCCTCAGGCGGGTTGGAAGACTCTGCTATTCTGCCCAAATCCTGCCGGAATCAACCATCATGGGGCACAGTCACCACCCGATCACCTGCTGCTCGATCTCTTCAACATGCCAGTGGTGGAGCCCTATGCGATCAGTGAACCATTCTCGACGGCGGGAAAGGTAAACCTCAACTATCCGATGGTGCCTTTCAGCTACATCAAGCGCACCACCGCGCTCCGGGCCGCGCTCCACCCGCTGCGCGTGACCGCGATTCCGCAGAGCTTTTCCCCCCGCGCTGGAGACTGGCTCGATTACAAGGGAACAGACAACGCCGAGAACCTCCGTTACCTTGTGGACCGCGACGAGACCCTGAAGGCGTTCGATGCTTTCTTCGACAAATACAAGACGAACAAGAACGAGGGATTTTTCAAGTCAGCCTCGCAGATTTGTGAACGTTACCTCTATCCCAAAGGCACAGTGTGGGGAGGTTTATCGGTCAAATTCACGACCGGCGAAGGCAATATCAGGCAATTCTGGGACAGAAACGCTCTCACGGGTGACAACGTCCGAGAGAAACCATACGCAGATTTGTATCCGCGGATTACGACGAAATCGAACACCTACACCGTGCACTACCGGGTCCAGACTCTACGGCAGCGCGCGTTCACGGGCGAATCCAGTCGCGCCGATGCCCATTACCGGACATTCGATCAAAGCCGAGACACGGTGTTGTCTGAGGTCCGCGGGTCTGCCACGATCGAACGCTATCTCGATCCTGAGGATCCGCGTTTCCAAAAGACCTATCAGCCCGCCAAGGATCAGATCGACGTCGAGACGCAGTCCCTCGAGGACGCCTACCGGTTCCGCATCATCTCCAACAAACGGTTCTCGCCCTGGTAGCGGGACGCGGTCTTGCGTTCCGCCGGCGGGGGCTGGTAACATCCGGCCATGGACAGCGATTCACTGCGGTCAATCCCCTTCCTCGAAAAGCTGACGGACGCCGAGCTTCAGGCGTTCGCGGGTCTCATCGAGACGCGGAACTTCAAGCGCGGGGATCGGATTCTCGAGGAGGGCACCGTGCCGACAACGTTTTACGTCATCCGCGACGGCGTCGTGCATGTCCGCCGTCGGGCGAACAAACGCGAGATGCTGCTCACCCGGCTCGGCTCCGGCTCGTTCTTCGGCGAGATCAACCTCTTCGACCCCGGCGTCGCGACGGCCAGCATCTATGCGATGAAGGACAGCGTCATCGCCGCGATTCCCTACGACAGGTTCCGGGCGTACATGGAGCAGCACCCGCACGCCGGCTATCGCATCGCGAGCGCGATCCTATCGGAACTGGCCCAGCGGATGCGCACCACCTCCGCCCGGCTCGCCAACTCCATCTACCGCGCCATCCCGGCGCCCGGCGCTCCGGCCACCCCGGCTGCGAACCCCGTCCCCGGGACTGCGGATTCGGGCGCGACCTGAGGCGTACCCGTAAGCCACCGGACAAGCAGGCGGGCTGCACCTTTCAGCCTCCACCGGCATCCGCTTTCGATCTCGCGCCGATCTTCGCCGCCACAAGCCGCCGCACGCGGATTGCATCCATGAGCATCCGCAGCGAATCGCGAACGATATGGACCTTGCTGCCCTCGGCATTGCTCCACTCCACGGGCATGTCCTCCACTTTGAAACCGAGTTTCTCCGCGAGCAGGAGCACCTCCACATCGAATGCAAAGCCATCGAGCTTTTGCAGCGGGAAAATCGCCTCGCGCGCCGCGCGCCGGAACGCCTTGAACCCGCACTGCGTGTCCGCCAGCCGGATGCCGGCGATCGTGCGGAGGATGGCGTTGAATGTCTGGCCCATTTTCCTGCGGAGAAAATGCTGCCTCATCAGAATCTCGCTGCGTGCATGCTGCCGGTTTCCCACGAGCACATCCACCACGGGGCTCTCCGAAAAGCGCGCGATGAACCGTTCCATCTCCTGCAGTGGCGTGGAGAGGTCCGCATCCATGAAAAAGGCGATCTCTCCGCGTGCATGGAGCATTCCGGAACGGACCGCATGGCCTTTCCCGCGCTGCACGTCGTGGCCGATGACGCGGAACGCCGCATGCCCTTCCGTGAGCCGCCGCGCCAGCGCCAGCGTGCCATCCGTGCTTCGCTCGATGACGAGGAGCACCTCGTGGCTCCACGGCGCCGAATGCAGGTATTCGCGCAATGCCCTAATGCTCGCCTCGAGGCGGTGAACCTCGTTATAGGCGGGAATGACGATTGATAGAAATGGCTCGCCGCTGGTGGACATCTCGAGCTTGGGCGCAATGCGTAACAGCTAGACCGCCCCGCAGTCAAAAGCCATGACGGCCCGCCTCCCCGAACCGTTTCGCACGATGTCCGCCGGACAACGCGCCGCCTGCCTGCTCATCGTCGCAGTCGCGTTCGCCTTGCGAATCGCCGCGCTCGATTTCAAGCCCGCGCATTTCGACGAAGGCGTGAACGGATCGTTCATCGACGGCATGCGGACCGAGGGTTGCTACCGCTACGACCCGGCGAATTATCACGGCCCGCTCCATTTCTACGTGCTCTTCGCGGGGCAGCAACTTTTCGGCAGGAGCCTGTGGGTGCTGCGAATGCCGACCGCGCTCATCGGCACCGCGATGATTGGCTTGCTGCTGGCCTTCGCCCGGTTCCTGCCGTGGCGGACTGTGTGGATCGCGGCGACGGCAGCCGCCATCTCCCCCGCGATGGTTTTCTTCTCGCGCTACGCGATCCACGAGGCGTGGCTTCCCTTTTTCACGCTTCTCGCGGTTTACGGCGGATGCGGCATCGCGAAGGGCGGGAGACGCCCCGGGGATCTGTGGGCGCTCGGGCTCGGGCTCACCGGGATGGTCCTCACGAAGGAAACCTACTTCATCCACTGGCTGGCCGCGTTGATCGCCCTCGCTTTCGGCCGGTTCCTCGAATGGCTCGCACCGACGCGCCCGACGGCGGCACGTCGGCGTCCGGCTGATCTCTTCGCCGGAAGCGCGACGGAATTCCCGGAAGACGAGCCACCGCCGGAATCGCGCGACGGATGCGCTGCGCGCCCTCCGTTCACCACGGGCGATGTCGCGCGCGTCGCCGCGGTGTGCGTCACAATCCTCGTGCTTTTCTATTCGGGGTTCTTCCTCCACTGGGAAGGTCTCGCAGGACTCGTGACGACGTTCGAGGCGATGTTTTCAAAAGGCACGGGGGCGGAGGAGGGACATCAGAAGGAGTTCTTCTACTGGCTGAAGTTGCTCGCGTATTACGAATGGCCCGCGGTCATCGGTCTCCTCGCGGCGCCGTGCCTCGCGCTGCGACGATCTCCCTTTCTCGCCGCTGTCGTGCTCGCCACCGGGGCGGCGCTCGCCGGGACCGGATACTTCGCGCTTCAGTCGCTCCCCGGGGAAATGCGTCCCATGGATTTTCTCGTCCCGCGATGGAACCTCGACCTCATCACGTCGCTCGGGCTGTGGCTGCTCGCGATGGCATTCGGATTTTTCGTGGCGTCACCAGCCCCGGACGCCGTTCTGCGATGGATCTGCCTCTACGGCCTCGGCTCGCTCACGGCCTATGCGATCATCCCGTACAAGACTCCGTGGTGCATCATCAACCTCCTCTGGCCGCTCTTCTTCGCGCTCGGCCACCTCGGTGAGTGTCTCGCACGGTTGGTCGATCGACGCCTCGTTTACCTCGTCGGAGCGCTGCTTGCGTGGATGCCGCTCGCCGACATGTGGCGGCTGAATTTCCGCAAACCAACCGACGACGGCGACCGCTACGCCTACGTCCAGACCACGTTCGACATCAACAAACTCCTCGGCCCCGTTCGTGAGCTGGTCCGCACCAGCCCGCTCCATCGCCAGATGCGCGGCATCATCCTGACCGAGCCCTTTCCGCTTTCATGGGAGCTGAACGACTTTCCAAATGTCTCCTACCCCGGCGCATCCGATCCGATCGCGGTGTACGACGCCGACTTCCTCCTCGTGCCGGACGACCGGGAGACGGAGATCGAGCGATACCTGCTCGGGATCTATTTCAAGGAGCACATCGTCCTCCGCGAAGGCGGCGGCGAATGCTGGCTCTATCTCGCCGGCGAACGCTTTCAGCCCGTGCTCCCGGATCGTGCGCCTGAATTCCAGCCGCGCATCCCGCAACCGAATCCTGGGCTGCCGCGCGTGGAACTGCGACCATGAACGCCGTCGCCGCACTTCTCTATTCCGTCGCGACATCCGTCCTCCTCGCGCTGTTGCTCGGCTTTCACCACGGCTCGCTCGATGCGCGGGTCGCGACGCTTTCGCTCGGCGGCGGCGCGATCGCCGCTGGAATCGGCTGGTGGCGGAGCCGTCCGTCGTCACTCCCTCCCTTTCCCCGCGGATGGGCGTGGGTACCCATCGTCATCTTCACGCTGTTCAGTCTCCGCGCGTTCCTGTGGCTCATTTTTCGCGAGCACGACGAACTGCGCGTGCTCTCGCCGAACAATCTCGGCGACATGTCGCTGCACCTCACGTTCATCCAGTATCTCGCCAATGGCGCGCCGCTGTGGCCCGACAGCCCGATCTTCGCCGCCGGAAAACTCTCCTACCCGGCGGGCATGGACTGCTTCAACAGCCTGCTCGCGCTCGTCGGCGTGGACATCGTGCGCGGACTCCTCTGGACGGGCCTGCTCGGTGCGCTCGCCACCGGCATCGCGCTGCTCGGCTGGGGAGGGCCGTTCACGATGCTGGGATTTCTCTGCAATGGCGGCCTCATTGGCTTCGCGTGCTTCGTCGGCGGTGCGGATGAACCGTTTTTCCAGGACTACCAGGCCGGATGGGCGTGGAAAAATTTCCCGCTCGCGCTC
>JBEBGK010000263.1:0-5561 GCA_040081515.1 Chthoniobacteraceae bacterium | reverse complement strand
GTGAAGAACTGCACCGACGCGCCGCGCGTGCCCGTGGGTGCGGCGCCGCTCTGCCAGTTCGCGCCGGCGGACCAGTTTCCGCTCGAGGTGCTGGTCCACACGTAGTTCACCGCGGCGGCGGAAAGAGAAATGCTCGCCGTGCTGCTCAGGCCGCCAAAGTGCCGCGCGGTCATCCCACCAGCCAGCGTGCTGATTTGCGCGCCATCGAGCACCGCCTTGCTCACCAGCAGGTCATCGAGCCCGCCATCGAACCAGCGCCCTGGCTGGAACGTATTGCTGGCATGTCCGCCGAACACGAGCGGGCTGGATTGATTCAATGCGAGCGCAAAGGCCGAATCGGTGCCGACGAGCATGCCGTCGATGTAGAGACTGATCGACGTGCCGTCGCGCACGACGGCGAAGTGATACCATGTGCCCGCGACGATGCCCGTTTTGGCGATGTCCACGTCGAACGGTTCTCCAACGGGATTGAAGTGCTGCAAATGCACCGTCGTCTGGCCGGCGGGGCAGTTCAGATACAGTTCGTCATTACCGCCAAAGCCATCGCCATCGCTGATGTGCCAGACCATGTCGTCATTGGTCGTGTCGCGGCGTTTAAACCAGCCTGCGACGCTCCAATCCGCGAGATTCCAGTCGAGTTCGGCCGCAGTGAACACACGCTGCACGCGTGTGGCATTCGTGCCGTCCTCGACGAGGTCGATGGAACGAGCGCCCTGCTGCACCAGCGAGGCCGGTTTGTCCGTGACGAGGCTGTAAGTGCCCGCAGCGGCGAAGTCGATCGTTCCATCGCGACCATTGCCCGAGGCATCGGTGGCGATGTTCGTCGCCGTGCCGTCGGGCAAATCAAAATCCCACACGAGCATCGTGTCGGCGTTTCCACCGGCATCCGTCGCGGTGAAGCTGAAGCTCGGCACGCCCGTGTAGCCCGGCGTGGGCGTGAAGCGCGCCGTGTAGCCATCCGCCAGCAACACCACAGTGCCATTCACCGGACCGCTCACGCCAAAACGCATCTGCGCGCCGGGCGTATTGTCGTCGGTGATGTAGTTGCGCAAGTCGATGTCCACCGCGTTCTCGCCACTGCTGGTGGCCACGCCATTGATCGCCACCGGCGCATCATTCGAGGCGGCGACGTTCCAGGTGTTCAGCGGGGTGACGGCGGGCAGCGTCGTGGGCACGGTGTCTCCGGTTTGCAATGGCACGAACCACACGGCGAGCGTGGTGTTCGTGACGTTCGTGAGATTGATGGCGAGCTTCTTGTGGCCGGTGTTCGGGTTCTGCGCGGGTGTCGTGATCGGATTCGCCGAACCTGGCAGCGGGACGGCATCCTTGATCTGAAATGTGCCGCCGCTGCCGACGATCTTCACCCACAGACGCTCCGCGCCCTGCGTGAGCATCGCGCTCGTGCCATCGGGATCAATCGTCACGGAGGTGGTCGGATGCGTGTAATGCGCGAACCACCACACCGTCTTGGCCGTGCTTGCCTGAATCTCATCCTGCACCAGCACCTGATTCCGCGCGCCCATCAGCCGCGTGTCGCGCCACACTTTGGTCATGCCGCTGTAAACGGGCGTGAGATCATGAATCGCGAAAGAACTCGTGCCGCCGGGCTCGGTTTGATAGCTCAACAGCGGCGCCACGGCGCCGAGCGTCATGCCTGCGGAGCCATCGGGATTGATCGCGAGCGTGTTTTGCCCCTCCGGACGCATGCGATAGTAGTCCCAGCGATCCGTGCCCGTGCTCGACGTGTCATTGAAGTAGTTTGGCAGCGCGTAGTTATCGCTGCCGAGATCGTGGAACCAGCGCTTGCCGAGCGCATCGAGCACGAAGGTGCCCGCATCGAGATTGCCATGATCCGCGCCCATCTGCCCGGCTTTCACACCGACAAAGGTGGCGCGCGAGTCATTCCACTTGCCGCGCATCGTCACCATCTCCTGCGGCTGGAAAGCGGTGCCCGCCTCGCCGTGAAAGGCCATGTCCGGCTGCTGCGCGGTACCCGCTGGCGATGACGTGCTGTCATTCCACCACAGCGCATCGAGCGCACCGCCGCTGCCTTGATTGTTCCACCAGTCAAACACGGGCTGGCCGTAGCGACGCGCCATCCATTGAAACACCGGCCCGCGTGAGGCCCCGCCCGCGCCGGAGTCCGCGTAGTTGAAGATGACATTCGACGTGCCGAGCGACAAGATCGGCGCAAAGCCGGACTCGGACACGTTTTGCGTGGCCCCGATGCCAAAGTCACTGCCCAGCACCCACTCCAGCGCCGCGAGCATGCGGACGCCATACTCCGTGGTGTATCCCCAGTAGCCCGGGCCTTCATACCAGGCGCCGTTGTCCGTGGTGAAGTGCTTCCAGCAAGGACGCGTGGAGTTGATGGCGCGGTTGAGGATGTTTTCCACCAGCGCCTCGCTCTCCGTGCCCACCGCCAGCGCTCCCATGGTCAGGCCGCCATTGCACACCTGGTTCCAGTTGTTCGCATCACTTTGCGACCACCATGCATTGCTGGTGAACTGCGACAGGCCCGGATTGAGACCTTTGTTGATGATCGCGGTGCGGATCGTCGTGCGGCGTGTGGTGTCCCAGTAGTGATAAAACCAGTCGTAACCGATGGCGCAGGCGTGTGTCATCTCCGCCACATCGAGGAAATGGCTGGGATTCCAGTTCGGAAAGAGTGTGTTGTTGGCCACGGTATTCAACTCCGTCCAGGCACGCTCCGCATACTGCGCATCACCCGTCATCCACCACGCCACCGCGAGTTTGTACATGCGGTCCTTCACGGTGCGCGACTCGCTGAGGATCGTGCCGCGCACATCCGGCGCATACGTCACGGGCGCCTGCGTGAGGATCGTGTTCGCCGAATTGATCGCGCTCGTCGCCCAGGTCTTCGCCTGCGATGCCGTGGGGCTCAAATACGCCGCCTTCAGCTTCGCGAAACGCTCCGCCGTGGCAAAAATGCGCGGATGCTCCTGCGCCATTGTGTTGAGCAGACTGGTTTCGGCCGGCTGCGCCGTCGTGGTGCCGGGCTGCACCAGCGCGCTGCCTGGCACGACGCTGAAACTCGCATCACCCGGCTTCCTCCATCCGACGCTCCAGTGGTCCGTGCCGGTGCTTTCCTTGTGCAGCAGCTCCACGTAGTAACGCACGCCCTGCGTCAGTGTGCGCGCCGACGACGCCGTGCCCCAGGCGCGAAACGCCGTCGCGCTGCCCACGCTCGCGGCGAGCGACTTGTTCGCGCTCGTTGCATCCGTGCTGAGATACAGCTCCACGACATCATCCCCGCTCACGGCAAACGTGTAACTCCCGGTCACCGGCGGCACGATGAACCCCGTCACCCGCGTGCCATAGGAGTCCACCCAATCCTGCGCCAGACACTCGAACGAGGTGATGAACTCGCGACCTCCCGGCTTGTTCGGGTAGTTGGCATTCGAGGTCAGCGACGAGATCAACGCACCGCTGATCCCGCTCCAGTGCTCCTTCAAAAGCGATCCGCCCACCTTATCGACACGCGACGGATAGAGCCGCGCCGTCGGGATCACCTCCCGCGCCCGCGAAGCACAAGACCACTCGAGCTTTACCGAGGCGCCGCCCGTTTGCTCGATGTATTCCAGCCGCACATTCACCCGCTGCCCCGCTTTCAGATTCACTTGCCCCCGCATCTCCGTGGGTGACGCGAAGAACGTCCGCGACACCACCATCTGATCATTCACCCAGAGCCGCGCGCCATCATCTGCCGTCACATAAAACGTGTAGAGCCCCGTGAACTCCGGCTCGATCTGCCCGCTCCACGCGATGGAGAACGAGTCCGCATTCGTGATCCCCGTCCCGGCCGGAATCCCCGTGCCGAAGTTGAAATTCACTGTCGCATCCGTGCGCGTCGTCCTCAGCGTGCCGAAGGTCGCGGTGTCGTAATACTGCCCCGTCAGGCCGGTTCCCTGTGCGAAGAGTCCCGCCGCCTGCGCGAAAAGGCAGGCCACGATCAGGAAACGGCAATTGGATCGAAACTGGAACACAGGGCAGGGTTTTCCGGGGAGGCGCGGGACGGTTCCCTATGAATACCCGTCTGGCAAGACCGAGACCACACGCCGAATCCACGCGCGCAGAACACCGTGCTCGCCCGTCGTGCCGTTCGCAGTTACATGCACACCGATGACCTCGCACGGCCCGATGCCCGATTGGGAACGCCTTTTTCCATCCACGCCGCACCGCTGGCAGATGGGACTGCGCCCTGCGGAGGCTCCCGCATTCTTCGCCCGCGAACCGGATGCGGCAGCGGTCCTCGCAGAGCGCGCGCGCTGGCTCGATGCCAGCCCGGGCGAATACGCCGCGCTTCTCGATGAAGCCGCCGAACCTCTCGCCGAGACCGCTCGATTCGCCGGGGAATGGGGCGCGGCGTGCGGCAACGGCGACCTGCTCGCGGCGCTCGGGCGGACGTGGGAACCGGACTTCGCGCTGATGGTCCCCGGCGAGGACGGCATTTTCCGGCTCGCGGGGGGTGTCGTGTGCTTTCCGAGTTCATGGGCGCTGCGCGAGAAACTGGGCAGGCCGATGAATGAGATCCATGCACCGGTCCCCGGCCTGAATCCCGCGCTCGCACGGCAGATCGACACATTCCTCGATCGACTTGCGCCGGGCGCGGCCTGGGCGCGCGACAACTGGAGCCTGAGCCGCGACGCGGAGCTGAATCACCACCCTTCGCGCAAGCGACCCCGCCTCGATGCGACGATCACCGCGGTGGACGTCTGGCTGCGCATCGAACGCCAGCTCCTTTTCAAACTCCCCGAGACCCGCGCCGTGCTTTTCGGGATCCGCGTGGACGTGCATCCGCTCGCCAGCCTTACCCCGCCGGCACTCGCCGGGCTGGCGCATGCGGTGCAGACGATGGAACCCGCGGCGCTCGCCTACAAGGGTCTCGCCGCCGCGCGCGACGCGCTGCTGGCGATTTGCAGCGGCCCTTCCGCCTGAAAGAATGACCGCATGATCCCGATTCACAACGAGAACCCGACCAATTGCACGCCCTACGTCACCTGGGCGCTCATCGTCGCGAACATCCTCGCATTCATCTGGCAGGTCCGGGTGGGCCTTGAGCGTTCCGTCATGCAGATGGGATTCATTCCCGCCGATTTCCACGCCGGCGACTGGTCCGCGGCAGGGCACTCGCTCTCCTCGATGTTTCTCCACGGCGGCCTGCTGCATCTGATCGGCAACCTGTGGTTCCTCCGGATCTTCGGCGACAACGTCGAGGACGAGATGGGGCACCTGCGCTTCCTCATTTTCTATGTCGTATGTGGCCTCGCGGCGGATGCGGCCCATTTCCTGTCGGCGCCGACGAGCGAGATCCCCGTCGTCGGCGCAAGCGGCGCCATCAGCGGCGTGCTCGGCGCCTACCTGATGAAGCACCCGATGGCACCGGTGAAAATGTGGACCGGGTTCCTGTTGCTGCCCTTCACGGAACTGCCCGCGTTCGTGTTCCTGTTCCTGTGGGGCGGAATGCAACTGCTCCTGGCAATGGCCAGCATCGGGGCGAAGGACGGCGGCGGCATCGCCTACTGGGCGCACCTCGGCGG
>JBEBGK010000262.1:0-5578 GCA_040081515.1 Chthoniobacteraceae bacterium | reverse complement strand
GTGTAACCGCAGCCAAGAATCGCGACGCCGCCGATGAGATGGCTGAACGCGAGAAATTTTTCCGCGGCGAAATTGCGGTCTGCAAACTGGTTGCTGAAAAACATCCCGATGATCGCAGCGACGGGGAATGCGTTCAGGATGAGCGCCTGCTCGGAGAACAGCGCTGCGATCCACGGATGCAGGTGCGAGACGATGCCCTTCAGCGCCTCCGGCGCCTCCGTGGCCGAAAAGCCGAGGCTCGGGAGATAGCCGAAGATGAGCGGAAGCCACGCGCCCCAGACGGCGATTTCGAGAACCATCATGAGGAACAGCTTGAAGCGGTGGGAGGAATTCATGCGCGAGCGGTGTAGGCGGGCGGAGGAAATGTGGCAAGGCTCGCGGTGGCGTCCGTTTCTTGCTCAACCTCTCCGTGTAAGCGGCGCCCGCGAGCGGGATGACCACCGCTGCAAAAGGGCACAAACCGCCGGCGGCAGGCATCCGCAGCCTCATGCGGTCCGTTCACTTCCGGACCCCGTCGGATACCGCTCCGAAATCTCTTGCCTCTATCCCGACTTCGCTAGATTCCCACGCCCGCAAGATTGACCGCATCGAAGCGACTGCGGTCCGGTAACGATGCCTGCAACCACTTCTCCGATTCAGCCAAGTTCATCCGAATTGCCGGCGATCCACACGCGGATCCTGTCGCAACTCGCAGCGATTACCGGGAGCGAATTCCAACACGAACGCGCAAGGGTCGCGGTGCAGAATGCGAGCCGCGGCGGCGCCGATCCCCTGAGCCAGCTCGTGTCGGCAGCGGCGGAGGTGTACATGCATGTCTCGCCGATCCGCATGCCGCTCTCGGAGGCCATCTGGCAGGCGCACCAGAACACGCCCATCGTCATCTGGAATGCAAAGGAATCGCGCTGGCTGGTGATCACCTATGCAGGATGGTTCAGCCTCCGCATCGCTGACGGCGATCATCCCACGCACCGGGTCACGATTTCGCGATCGCAACTCGCGGAAATGCTCGGCCTCGGCGGAGTCCACGACGTGGTCGAAGCCGGCATCGTCCAGCCCGAGCGGCCGGCGCATGGGATGAGTTCGCACGGCGACCATGGTGCGCACGGCGGTGAACACGCACACGCCAGTCCGGTGCGACGGTTCCTCGGACTCCTCCGCGCCGAAAAGCAGGATGTGTGGACGCTGCTCATTTTCTCCGTCTTCGCCGGAATCCTGTACCTGGCCGTGCCGCTCGCGGTGGATGCCGTCGTGAGCAATCTCGCGTTCGGCGGCCAGCAGGCGCCGTATTTGCAGGCCATCGTCGTGCTCTCCATCGCGCTCTTCGCGTGCCTGGCGCTGCAGGCCGTCGTCAATGGCTTCCAATACTACATCTCCGACATCATCCAGCGCCGCATCTTCGTGCGCACGGCCTCGGACCTCGCGTACCGGCTGCCGCGGGTGAAGGCCGAGGCACTCGACGACGTCCACGCACCCGAACTGGTGAACCGCTTCCTCGACGTCGTGACCGTGCAGAAAAGCACCGCCCTGCTCCTGCTCGATGGCGTGAATCTCGTCTTCGGCACTCTCATCGGCATGCTGCTGCTGGCGCTCTATCACCCGACCCTGCTGCTGTTCTCGGCGGTGTTGCTGGTGCTCATCGTGGTCGTCCTGTGGATTTGCGGACGCGGCGCGGTGGATACCAGCATCAAGGAATCGCGGATGAAGTACGACCTCGTGAACTGGTTCGAGGAGATCGCGCACTTTCCCATGCTCTTCAAGGGACCCGGCGGGCACACCATGGCCTCCGAAAAGGCCAACCAGTTCGCATCCGAATACGTCACGGCGCGCGCCGCCCACTTCCGCATCCTCATGCGGCAGGTCGCCGGGCTGCTCACCCTCCAGGTATTCGCCGCGGCCGGGCTGCTCGGTGTCGGTGGCTGGCTCGTCATCGGCCAGCAGATCACGCTCGGCCAGCTCGTCGCGAGCGAACTCATCCTGAGCACCATCGTCACCTCGCTCGCAAAGCTCGGGAAGAAACTCGAGGCTTGGTACGACGCGATGGCCGCGATGGACAAGCTCGGCCACATCGTCGATCTGCCAATCGAGCGCGAGGACGGCGAACAGCCCGAGCGCCGCGAGGGCGGCGCGGAGGTCATCGCCAGTTCGTTGTCCTTCGGTTATCTGGATGGACCGCCGCTTTTTGCCGAGCGGAGCTTTCACATCCGGCCCGGCACGCGTGCCTGCATCACCGGACCGCACGGCGCGGGCGCGAGTTCGCTGCTGGATATCCTCTTCGGCCTCCGGAAACCGACGGGCGGCTTTGTCACCATCGACGGGCTCGATCTCCGCACCTGGTACCTCGAAGCCCTGCGCCAGCACGTCCAGCTCATCCATCGCGATGAAATCGTCGATGCCACGATCGCCGAAAACCTCCGCCTCGGCCGCTCGGATATCGGCATGGACGAGATCCGCGACGCGCTCGCCCGGGTCGGTCTGCTCGACTTTCTTCTGCACCGTCCGGAGGGTCTCAATCTCCGCCTCAAATTCGGCGGCGCGCCGCTCTCCGGCAATCAGCGCACGCGGCTCCCTCTCGCCCGCGCGCTCGTCCAGCGTCCGCGGCTGCTTCTGCTCGATGAACTCTTCGACGGCCTCGACCCCGAGTCATTCCGGCAACTCGCGCCCGCCATTTTCGACAAGTCGCTCCCCTGGAGCGTCATCATCACCACCCGGGATCACGACGTGACGAATCTCTGCGATCAGGTCATCCAAATCGCGCCCTGCCACCTCACGGACGGCACGGCACCCATCCAATCGAAACCATGACGACGCCTTCGACACCCTCCGTCGCCCCACCGCTCCCCGCGCTCTCCCTCGCCGGGTCCGCCCGCTTCACGCACATCTTCAGCCGTCTGCTGGTTCTCGGCTTCGTCGTCCTCCTGGTGGCGCTGCTCTTCCTGCCATGGCGGCAGTTCATCGGCGGCACCGGGAAAGTGATCGCTTTCAACCCGCTCGACCGGCGCATCAACGTGGAAGCACAGGTCGCCGGGCGCGTGAAGCATCTGCACGTCGTGGAGGGACAGCGCGTGAGAAAGGGCGACCTCATCATCGAGATCCAGGACAACGATCCCGATCTGATCGCAAACCTCAAAGCCCAGCGCGAAGCCATCGAAAGCCGGCGCGACTTCGGAAAAAGCCGGGTCGAATCGCTCACCGCGCAAATCACCCAGCAGGAACTCGCCAAAAACCAGGCCATCGATGCCGCGGAACAGCGCGTGGCCGGCGCGAAGATCGCCGCCGAGACGGCGCTGCTCAATTACACCCGCACCGACTCCCTCGCCGCCAAGGGTCTCGCCTCCACGCGCGACCGTGAACTCGCCATCCTCCAGCGCGATTCCACCTCCGCCGAATTGAAATCCGCCGAGGCCACCCTGAAACGCACCGGCAACGACTTTGACTCCATGGTCTCCTCCATCCAGGCGCAAAAGGGCTCCGCCCTCGGCGAAGTGGCCGGCGCCGAACGCGACCTTTCCGTCATCGACGTGCAGATCAACCAGAGCCAGCGCCAGATCGTCGAGGCGCCGCGCGAGGGCATCGTCCTGCAAGTCGCCGCGACCGACGGCACCTACCTGCGCCCCGGCTCGCTCATCTGCGTCATCATCCCGGAAACGGAGAGCCGCTTCGTCGAACTGTGGCTCGATGGCAACGACGTGGGCCTGGTCCATTCCCGCAGAGAAGAGAATGGGGTCGTCATTCCCGGCAGTCCGGTGCGGCTCGCATTCCAAGGCTGGCCCGCCGTCCAGGCCATCGGCTGGCCGAATCTCGCCATCGGCACCTTTGGTGGTGAGGTGATCTTTGTCGATGCCACCGACGACGGAAAAGGAAAGTTCCGCATCGTCGTCGCACCCGTGGATGACAAGGTCGATCGCGGCAAGGGTGCCGTGCGGGTCGCGTGGCCCGACAAGGATCGCTGGCTGCGACAAGGCGTGCGCGCGAACGGATGGGTGATGCTCCAGCAGGTCCCGCTGTGGTACGAATTCTGGCGCCAGATCAACGGCTTCCCGCCCTATGTGCCGGGCGACAGCGAGAAGTTCGATCCCACGAAAAAATGACCGCATGAATGCAGCCGCGTCGTTTGTCAGCATCCGGCTTCCATTTTCCGCCCGCCCAGCGGCCGCACTCCTCGCGCTGCTTTCGTCCTTCCTCATCCGGCACTCCGCCCTCTCGGCGGAAAAGCCGCTGCTTCTCCCCGAAGTCCTCTCCAGCGTCACCACCAGGTATCCGCCGTACCTCGCCGCGTTGATCGAGCAGGACATCGCCAACGGACGCGCGCGGCAGGCGCTCGGGGCGTTTGACCTGAATCTTAACGGCGGCGCTTCCTTTGTGCCATCGGGCTTCTACGACGGACAGACCGGCTACGCCACGCTCGATCAGCCGCTGCCATTTTGGGGCGGCAACGTGTATGGCGGCTACCGCCTCAGCTCCGGCTTCCTGCCGAACTACAACAAGGATCGCACGGGCGTCGATGGCGAGGTCGTGCTCGGCTTCCGTCTCCCGCTGCTGCGCGATGGCACCATCGACAGGCGCCGCGCCACGCTCTTCCAGGCCCGGATCGACCAGGAACTCGCCAACCCCGTCATCCTCCGCCAGCACCTCGACTTCATCCGCGCGGCGAGCATCGCGTATTATAACTGGCTCGCCGCCGGGCATCGCCTCGACCTCGCCGAGGAACTCCTCCGCATCGCGAAGGACCGCGACACCGCAATCGCCGAGCAGGTGAAAAAGGGCGCCTCCGCACCCATCGTGCAGGTGGACAACCAGCGCCTCGTCGTCAGCCGCGAAATCGGCGTCGTGCAGGCGCTGCGCCGTTTCCAGGCCGGCGCAATCGAACTCTCGCTTTTCCACCGGACACTGACCGAAGACCAGCCCATCGTCGTCCCGCGCAGCCGTCTTCCCAAGGCGTTCCCCGCCCACAAGGAGCCGCGCACCAGCCAGCTCGCCGCGGACATCGCGAGAGCCACGAATTTCCGCCCGGAGATCCGCCGCATCGCGCTCACAATCGACAAGGCACAGGTCGATCGCCGCCTCGCAAAAAACAACATGCTGCCGACGCTCGACTTCGGCCTGCAGGCAAACCAGGCCGTCGGCAACAACACGCCGAGGGACATCGAGAAGACCGAGCTCGAGGCGAAGTTCGAATTCAAGCTCCCGCTGCAACGCCGCGAGGCGAAGGGTTTTCTCGAAGCGATCGACGCCCAGCTCGCGCGCCTCGAGAACGAAAAGACGTTCGCCCGTGACCGCATCACCGCCGACGTGCGCGACAGCTACAGCGCCATCATCGCCGCCTACGACCAGCTCAAGCAGACCCGTCGCAATGTCGATCTCTCGCAGCAGGTCCAGGACGCCGAGGCCGAGCGCCTCAAGCAGGGCGCGACCGATCTGCTCGCCCTGCAAATCCGCGAGCAGGCGACCTTCGACGCCAAGGTTCTCGACGTCGAAGCGCACGCCGAATACTTCCGCGCGCAGGCGAACTACCGCGCCGCCGTCGCCGCGGACGCTCCCGCCGCGCTGGTGAAGAAATAGCCGCCCGCCCCGCGGCGGG
>JBEBGK010000007.1:0-19816 GCA_040081515.1 Chthoniobacteraceae bacterium | reverse complement strand
GATCTGCTCCTCGCTGAGCCGCTTCTTCGGCGGCATCTGCAAGTCCTTGTCCGTCCACTTCACCGCCTTGATGAGCAGCGACTTCGCCGGTTCGCCCGCGACCAGCGCCGGCCCCGTATCGCCGCCCTTCAGCACACCCGCCTTCGTATCGAGAACCAGCCCGCCCTTCTGCTTCGCCTCCGCGCTGTGGCACTCGTAGCAGCGTTCCACGAGCACTGGGCGGATGCGCTTTTCGAAAAAGTCCACGCCCGCCGCCGATGGCTCGGCAGCTTTCACTGACCCGCCCGCCAGCACGGCGAGGGCGAGGATGGCCTTCAACTGCAAGGAGATCGCTTTTGCACGCACCACACCGGAAACGCTCAGACCGGGGAAGGGCGTCGGAGAGTGAGGGGTGAAAGAAGGATGAGATGCGCTCGTGACGCTGCTCCACACAGGAGATTTGCGGCGGGAGGAGGCGGTCGTGGCGGGAATCATGCGTTGGAGCGTTGTTGGCGAGAATGATCATTCGATCCGCTTTTCCAACCCGCTTTTCCAAGCATTCTTGGACAGCAATACTATTCTGGTGCGGCGCTCCCCGTGGCTTCAGTCCGAATCGACAACAAGAATGCAACCGTCTTCGCGGGGGATCTCGATCGGTTTGCCAGAGTCGGTGCGCTGGCCAAACAAGTCGAAACCCGGTTCCCCATGGTCTGCGGCAATCCATTCCCGGATGGCCTGCCGCGGTGGTTCGATGGGCTCGAAAGTTTGATTCGCCCGCTCCGTCCGCGGGGCTCTCCCTGAGGGCTGCGGTTTCGCCTTCGTCCAAAACGCTTCCGAACCCTCGGCGTTTTTCGATGTCGAAGGGCAGATCGGGGGGCGGCATCAGCAGTGAACTTCTGACTGCCGGGCACACACCGCAAGCGGCGGCACGCGCGTCTTACGCGAGCAGGGCTTCGACCGGCAGCCACTTCCGCTGCTCCCAGCTTTGCAATCCGAGTTCGGCGAGTTGCACGCCCTTCGCTCCCTCGCGCAGCGACCATGGGAACGGCGTGCCGACCGCGACGTGCTTCAGAAATTCTTCCCACTGGATTTTGAATGCGTTGTCGTAAGTCGTGCTGTCGGGCACTTCCTGCCAGCCGCCGAAGAAGTCGATCGGCTGGTCGATGTCCGGATTCCACGTGGGGCGCGGCGTGGTGCCGATGCTTTGCACCCAGCATTTCCGGAGGCCGACGATGGCGCTGCCGTGTGTGCCATCGACCTGCATCGTGAGCAGATCGTCGCGGCGCACGCGCACGGTCCACGAACTGTTGAACTGGCAGATCACTCCGCCTTCGCATTCAAAGGTCGCGTAGCACGAGTCGTCGCTGGTGCAGGCGTAAGGCCTGCCGCGCTCGTCGATGCGCTTCGGCAGGTGGGTCGCGCCGAGGCAGCTCACGGCTTTCACGTTCCCAAACAGATCGTCGATCACATAGCGCCAGTGACAGAGCATATCCACGATGATGCCGCCGCCGTCCTCCTTGCGGTAATTCCACGACGGACGCTGCGCCGGCTGGTCGCCGTCCTCGCCGGTGAAGACCCAGTAGCCGAACTCGCCGCGCACACTGAGGATGCGGCCGAAGAAACCCTGATCGCGCAGTGTGCGGAACTTGCGAATGCCGGAGAGCCACAGCTTGTCCTGCACCACGCCATTCTTCACGCCTGCGTCCTCGCACAGCTTCGCGAGCCGCAGCGCCTCCGCCGACTCCACCGCCGTCGGCTTCTCGCAGTAGATGGCCTTTTCCGCCCTCACCGCCTTCTCGATGAAACCCGCGCGCTGCAACGTGCCGGACGCGTCGAAAAAGATTTCGTCCTCGGGATTCGCCAGCGCCGCATCCACATCGGTGGTGAAGCGCGAAACGCCCGTGCGCTCGGCCAGCGCCTTCAGCTTGTCGTGGTTGCGCCCCGTGAGGATCGGGTCGGGCATCAGGATGAGATCGTCGCCCACCTTGACGCCGCCTTGGTCGCGGATCGCCTTGATCGAGCGGATGAGGTGCTGGTTCGTGCCCATGCGTCCGGTGACGCCGTTCATGATGATGCCGATGCGTTTTGTTTTCATAGGGTGGATTGGTAGAGGTGTGTGTAGCTGGATGCGATTTGGTCGAGGAAGACGTTCTGGTCCGTGCCCCACCACTTGCTCGAAAAGATCTCCACCTCGCGATGTCCGGTGAAACCCGCGGCGTCCACCCATTCGCTGATCTCGCGGATGTTGATGCACCCCTCCCCCATCAGCCCGCGGTCGTTGAGAAGGTCGGTCGTCGGCGTCTTCCAATCGCAAATGTGAAATGCGTGCAGCCGGCCCGTGCGGCCCGCGAGATCGATCTGCGACTTCAACTCCGGGTCCCACCACACGTGATAGACATCCACCGCGATGCCGAGCGACTTCGGCGAACCGAGCGCGTCGCAAATCTCGTGCGACTGCCGCATCGTGTTCACGGCGCTGCGATCATCGGCATACATCGGGTGCAGCGGCTCGATGGCCAACTTCACGCCCGCCTGCTCCGCCGCGGTCAGAACCGCCGCGATGCCCTCGGTGATCTGCTTGCGCGATTCCACGAGACTTTGCCCCGGGACTGCGCCACAGACCAGAACGATTAGCGGCGCCCCAATCGCGTGCGCCTGTTCGATGGCTTTGAGGTTATCATCAATCGCGGTCTGTCGCCCCGCAGCCGTTGCCGCTGGGAAAAATCCACCGCGGCACAAACTGACAACCTCCATGCCCGAATCCGCCGTCTGCCGCTTCACCGTCGCGAGATCCCGACCTTCCAAGGCCTGACGCCAGATCGTGATCCCGGTCACTCCCCGCTTCGGGAACTCAACGAGGCACTGCTCAAGGGAGAGAGGCTTCGTGGTGATGGTGTGGATGCAGAGGCGGCTCATTGCGCATGTAGTGTCAGGAAAAATGCGGCTGGTAAAACAGAGCTTTCCGATGCTTATGGCCGGAAATACCGATGGTTTAGCGGTTGCCGGATTCGGCTGAAGCCGAAACCACCTTTCTGATCCCGATGGAACTCTACCAGCTCGAATACTTCCTCGAAGCCGCCCGCCAGCGGAACTTCACCCGCGCCGCAGCGCACCTGCACCCCGCGCAGGCTGCGCTGAGCGAGCAGATCCGCAAACTGGAGGACGAACTCGGCACGCCGCTCTTCAACCGCGGTCGCCGCGAGACCGTGCTCACCGCCGCTGGTGAAACCCTGCGCCTCCACGCCGAGGCCCTGCTCGACCGCGCAGCCGCCGCGCGCCTCGCCGTGCAGGATCTCATCGGCCTGCGCGGCGGGCGGCTCACGATTGGCGCCATCCCATCCGTCAGCGCATGCCTGCTGCCGGCTGCCATCGCGGCATTTCGCAAGCGCCACCCGCTGGTCGAGCTCGCCCTTTTTGAAGGCACCTCCGAAGCGGTCGCGCAGTGGGTCGAGAGTGGGCGCGTGGAGTTTGGTATCGTCCAGCTTCCCACATCGGGCGGCAGCTTCGACGAACACCTCCTGCTCACCGAGCCTTTCGTCGCCCTCGTTCCGAAAGCGCATCCCGCGGCGAAGCAACGGAACCTCAGCCTAGCGAAACTCGCCGACGAACCGTTCGTCTTCTACAAAGGCCGCGCCCGCGACACGGCGCTCGCCGCATGCCGCGCCGCCGGATTCGAGCCGCGCATCGCCTGCGAAAGCAGCGAACTGGAAACCATCCGCTCCCTCGTGGCTGCCGGGCTCGGCATCGCGATCCTCCCGCAACTCGCGACCCGTCAGCCCAGCGCCAACTGCATCGCCGTGCGCCTGCGCGGCGATCCCGTCGAGCGCCAGGTCGCCCTGCTGAGTCGCTCCGGCCACACGACCTCACCGAGTGCCGCTGTATTCCGGGAGATTCTGTTCGGTCGCGTCTGATTCCGGGAACTGTGGCCAGCCGGGGCTAGCCACCCTCGGGCAGCGGTGACTCGCCCATTCCGCCAGATGTCGTTCGTGAAAGCGTGACACCTCAGGGCATCGTCATGGACTATCCGCGCACCGCCCCGTGAGAACGAACCCAAAGCCCGCCCGCTCCGACTTCCGATGAACATCACCCGACGCCTCCTAGTAAAACTTCTCACCTAGCTGCCATTTTCGCGCGGTTCGTCTTCGCTTCTGCACGCAGCGGAGGCCGGTCCGTCGCAGCCGTTCGGCACGGAGTTTCCCAATCTCGATTCGCTCGCCACCGGTGAATGGTGGACGAAGGGCGCGGCAGCACCGGGCAAAGGGAAAGGCAAAGGCCAGCCCGCCGCGCCGCCGATGGATGTGCCGCGCGATCAGGTCGTCGCCTTTGCGCTCTACACGCAACAGAACCGCGTGCTGAAAATGACGGCGCAACTTTATCCGCTGAAGCCCGGCGAAGTCCGCGAGGCGCGGCTGGAAGTGCAGCGCGACGGCGCGTGGACGGAGGTCGCGAAGGCCGCGGTGCTCTATCCCGGATGGGACGCGCATTTCCGCGTGGAGAATTGGGACGCGTCGAAGGATGTGCCGTATCGCGTGCGTCACGGTGAGAAGGCGATGTTCGAGGGCATCGTCCGCCGCGATCCGGTGGATAAGGACGTGATCGTCGTCGCGAACATGTCGTGCAATTCCAGCCGCACGACCGGACAGCGACCCGAGATCATCGACAACCTCAAGGCGCAGAATCCCGACCTGCTGTTCTTCGCGGGCGACCAGACTTATCGCCACACCGAGCACACGGCGGGGTGGATCGAGTTCGGGCTGCAGTTCCGCGAGATCATGCGCGACCGGCCGACGATCTGCATTCCCGATGACCACGATGTCGGTCACGGCAATCTCTGGGGAGAAAACGGCAAGCGCTCCATGATCTCCGGCGATGCCGATGGTGGTTATCGTTATCCCGTCGATTACGTGAACCAGGTCCAGCGGCAGCAGTCGTGGAACCTGCCCGACCCCGTGGACCCGGCACCGGTGGAGCGCGGCATCACGGTTTACTTCACGCGTCTCACCATCGGCGGCGTGGACTTCGCCATCCTCGAAGATCGCAAATTCAAGACCGGGCCCGCCGGCAAGATCCCGCAGATGGGCCCGCGTCCGGATCACATCAACGATCCCAGCTACGACCCGAAGACGATCGACCTCCCCGGCCTGCAATTGCTCGGCGAGCGGCAGGAGAAATTCCTGCGCGCGTGGGGTCAGGACTGGACCGGCGCACAGATGAAAGCCGTACTGTCGCAGACGGCATTCTGCGGCGCCGTCCACATGCACGGCGGGCGCAATACGCGCCTGCTCGCCGACCTCGATTGCAACGGCTGGCCGCAGACCCCGCGCAACCGTGCGCTCGAGGAGATCCGCCGCGCGTGGGCCGTGCATCTCTGCGGCGACCAGCATCTCGCCGTCGTGGTTAAAAATGGCATCAAGGAATTCGGCGACGGCCCCTACGGATTCACCAGCCCCGCGCTCGTGAACACCATCTACGGCCGCTGGTGGCATCCGCTCGACGAGAAGCCCGGCCCGAATCCCGTGGCCGGCAGCCCGCTCCCGTGGACCGGCGATTTCAAGGACGGCCTCGGTAACAAGATCAGCATGATGGCCTACTCGAACCCGCCCGACATTCAGGACGAAAAGCAGCGCGCCGACGGCTACGGCATCGCGCGTTTCGACAAAAAGAAACGCACCATCACCTTCGAGTGCTGGCCGCGATTCTCCGACGCCAAACAGGGCGACAAAGCACAATTCCCCGGCTGGCCCATCACCATCGCGATGGATGCAAACGACGGCCGCAAAGTCACCGGCCATCTGCCCGAACTCTTCTTCACCGGCGCGCCCAATCCCGTCGTGCAAGTCATCGAGGAAGCCACCGGCGACATCCTCTACACCGTGCGCGTGCAAGGCGAGCGCTTCCAGCCCCGCGTCTATGCCGCCGGGAAGTACACGGTAAAAATCGGCCGCGAGAAACCGGACGCGAAGACGCTCGCTGGCCTCGAGGCCGGCGAGAAGAGTTCCGCCGGCCAGCGCACGATCGAGCTTTGATCCACGCCGGAGTCGGGGCGACTTGACAATGGTTCGGTTCCTTACTATATGGGCGCTTACCGTTATGCCGCTACTCATGCTCAAGGACGTCCCGCGATTCGAATGCCTGCTCAAGGCGGCCGAGCGCTATCCGACGCTGAGTCCTTCGGCGGCGTCGGCATTCCTGCACCTGCTCCGGACTGGCGACGCCGTGTTCGAGGTGGAGAGCGATTACCTCACCCGGCACGAAATCAGCCAGGGCCGCTTCACGGTGCTCATGCTGCTGAACCGGTGCGCGGAGGAGCCTTCGACCCCGGCGGAGCTGGCGGAGGAGGCGGGCGTCACGCGCGCCACGATGACGGGTCTTGTGGATACGTTGGTGAAAGATGGACTGGTCACGCGCACGGACGATCCTCGTGACCGCCGCGCGGTGCTCGTGCAACTGACTGCCGCCGGTCGCAAACTGCTCGCGCGCGTCCTGCCGGGCTACTTCGCCGCCGTGACGAGAATGATGCAACCGCTGAACAAGACAGAGCGAACCACCCTCGTGGTCTTGCTTCAGAAAATCCAGCAGGGCCTCGCGTCCGAACCTGGCGCAACGGACACGGCGTTGGCGTCCGCGTCCCTCTAGCGCCCTCTATTTATGTGGAAACGAATGTTGCTGATGCTCGGGCTGGCGGTCGTCGTGATCGCGCTCATCGGGTTTCTGAAATACCGATCCATCCTCGCGGGGATGGCCATGGGGGAGAAGTTTGCGCCGCCGCCGACTGCAGTGACGACGGTCATCGTCAAGCCTCAGACGTGGCAGCCTGTCCTCGGCGCGGTCGGTTCGCTGAGGGCCGTGCAAGGCGTCACGATCAGCACCGATCTTGCGGGGATCGTCTCGGAGATCGCATTTGAATCGGGCACGCCGGTGAAGAAGGGCGCGCTCCTCGTGAAGCTGGATTCGCAGCAGGAGCAGGCGCAGCTCCGTTCGGCGGAGGCGCGGCTCACGCTCGCCCAATCTGAGATTCAGCGCAAACGCGACCTGGTCGAAAAGCGGACCATCGCGGCCTCGGAACTCGACGCAGCACAGAGCGAACTCGCACAGTCCGCGGCGAAACTGGAGGAGATGAAAGCGCTGGTGGCGCGCAAACAGTTGAACGCGCCGTTCGACGGCCTGCTCGGCATCCGCCAGGTCAATCTCGGCCAGTATCTGGACCCCGGCGCAGCGATCGTCCCGCTGCAGTCGCTCGATCCGATCTACGTCGAATTCTCGCTGCCGCAGCAGCATTTCGAAGCGATCGCCGTGGGCAAGAAACTGCGCGTCATCGCCAGCGGGGTCACGGGTAACCGCTTCGACGGCGAAATCACCGCAATCGATTCGCGCGTCGATGAGGCGACCCGCAACGTGAAGATCCAGGGCACGCTGAAAAACGCCGATCACAAGCTGAAGCCGGGCATGTTTGTGGACGTGGTAGTGTTGCTTCCGGAAAAGGAGGGCGTGCTCGCGATCCCTTCGTCCTCCATCGCCTACGCGCCATACGGCGACTCGGTGTATGTGGTGAAAGACGCGAAGATGCCGGACGGCAAAGCGGGCAAAGAGGTACAGCAGAAATTTGTGAAGCTCGGGCCCAAGCGCGGCGACCAGGTGTCCATTTTGTCCGGACTCAGCGCTGGTGATGAGGTCGTCTCTGGGGGAATCTTCCGCCTCCGCCCCGGCGCACCGGTGCAGGTGAACAATAGTGTGCAGCCCGGCAACGAGCTGAATCCGAATCCACCGAATTCCTGATGCGCTTCACCGATTTCTTCATCCGCCGGCCGGTCTTCGCGATGGTGGTCAGCCTGATCATCGTGCTCGCCGGCGTGCAGTCGATCCGCTCGCTCACGATCCGCCAATACCCGCGCAGCGACATCGCGGTGGTGCGCGTGGAGACGAAATACATCGGCGCGAATGCCGACCTCGTGCGCGGCTTCGTCACCACGCCGCTCGAGCGCGTGATCGCGAGCGCGGATGGGATCGACTACATTGACTCCTCCAGTTCGCAGGGGCTGAGCATCATCACGGTGCACCTGAAGCTGAACTACGACACGAACGCCGCGCTCACGCAGATTCAGGCGAAGGTGGCTCAGGTCCGCAACGATCTGCCGCCCGAGGCCGAGGCGCCGGAGATCGAACTCACGCTGAGCGACACGCAGTTCGCGCAGATGTATATCTCCTTTTACTCCGACGACCTCACGCCGAGTCAGATCACCGATTACCTCACCCGCGTCGTGCAGCCGAAGCTCACCGCCGTGAGCGGCGTGCAAAAGGCGGACATCCTCGGTGCGCGCACCTTTGCCATGCGCATCTGGCTGAAGCCCGATCGCATGGCCGCGCTCAACATTTCCCCGAGCCAGGTCCGCCAGGCGCTGGCGTCGAACAACTACCTCTCCGCGCTCGGCATGACCAAGGGTTCGATGACCACGATCAACCTCGTGGCCAACACGGACCTGCGTACAGCCGAGGAGTTCGGCGAACTCGTCCTGCGCGAGCAGAACGGCGTGATCGTCCGGCTGAAGGACATCGCCGACGTGGATCTCGGCGCCGAGGACTCCGACATGGACGTGCGCTTCTCTGGGCAAAAGGCGACCTTCATCGGCATCTGGCCGCTGCCGACGGCAAACTCGGTGGACGTGATCAAAGCGATTCGCGCGGAGATGCCCGGCATCGCGAAGCAGCTCCCCGCCGGGATGAAACTCGGCATCCCTTACGACGCCACCGTTTACATCAAGGACGCACTGAAGGAGGTGATGACCACGCTGCTCGAGACGCTCGCGATCGTGGTCGTGGTGATCTTCCTTTTCCTCGGCTCGGTGCGCGCGGTGATCATTCCCGTCGTCGCCATCCCGATTTCGCTGATCGGCGCTGCGTTCCTGATGATGGCGTTCGGCTTCACCATCAATCTCCTCACGCTGCTCGCCATCGTGCTCTCGGTCGGCCTCGTGGTGGATGATGCGATCGTCGTCGTCGAGAACGTGGAGCGTCATCTGCACGAGGGCTTGAAGCCGCTGCAGGCCGCAATCCTCGGCGCGCGCGAACTGGTCGGCCCGATCATCGCGATGACCATCACGCTCGCCGCGGTCTATGCGCCCATCGGCATCCAGGGCGGGCTGACCGGCACGCTCTTCCGCGAGTTCGCCTTCACGCTCGCCGGCGCGGTGGTCATCTCGGGCATCGTGGCGCTCACGCTTTCGCCGATGATGTGTTCGAAGCTGCTACGGTCCGGCGATTCGCACAAAGGCTTCGCCGGGTTCGTCAACCGGCAGTTCGACCGGCTGCGCAACCGCTACACGCGCACCCTCACCAACTCGCTCCGGTGGCGGCCGGTCACCATCACCCTGTCGATTATTGTCATCCTGCTGGGCATTCCGTTTTACCTCATGACGCAGAAGGAACTCGCGCCGAAGGAGGACCAGGGCGTGATCCTCGGGATCGTGCTGGCGTCGCCGAACTCCACGATCGAGCAGACCACGCGCTACACGGAAAAGGTGAACGAGGCATTCCTCTCGATCCCGGAGACGCGGCACACGTTTCAGCTCACGCAGCCTTTCAGCGGCTTCGGCGGCATGGGTCTGAAACCGTGGAGCGAGCGCAAGCGCACGACGGAGGAAGTCATGTTCGAGGTGATGGGAAAGCTCGGCCCCGTGCCCGGCGTGCAGGTGATCGCGACCATGCCTGCACCTCTGCCCGGAGGCGGAAACTTCCCCGTCGAATTCATCATCGCCTCCACCGCCGAGCCAATCCAACTGCTCGACTACGCCAATCAACTGGTGGCAGCCGCGATGAAAAGCGGCGTGTTCGTTTTTGCCGACACGGATTTGAAATACGACATGCCGCAGGCCGAGGTCGTCTTCGATCGCGACAAGGTCGCGTCGCTCGGGCTCAACCTCGACCAAGTCGGCGCGGACCTCGGCACGATGCTCGGCGGCAATTTTGTGAACCGTTTCTCCATCCAGGGCCGCAGCTACAAGGTCATCCCGCAGGTGAAGCGCAGCGAGCGGCTGAACCCGGAGCAGCTCAAGGATTTTTACGTCAGCGGTCCTGGCGGCAAGCTGGTGCAGCTCGCCACTTTTGCCTCGATCAAGGAATCGACCGAGCCGCGTCAGTTGAACCGCTTCCAGCAATTGAACGCTGCGCGCATCCAGGGCGCGATCCCGCCGCACCTCACCCTCGACCAAGCGCTGAAGGTGCTCGAGGTCGAGGCCGCGAAGATTTTGCCGAAGGGCTTTTCCATCGATTACGCCGGCGAGGCGCGCCAGCTCCGCGTCGAGGGTGACAAACTCACCGCCACGCTGCTGCTGTCGTTGATCCTCATCTTCCTCGTCCTCGCTGCGCAGTTTGAAAGTTTCCGTGATCCGCTCGTCATCCTGCTCGGCTCCGTTCCGCTCGCGCTCTCCGGCGCGTTGCTCTTCAGCTTTCTCGATTACACCTCGCTCAATATCTACAGCCAGGTCGGCCTCATCACGCTGGTCGGTCTGGTGGCGAAGAACGGCATCCTCATCGTCGAGTTCGCGAATACATTGCAGGAGTCCGGGCGCTCGAAGCTCGACGCGATCATCGAGGGCGCGAGCACGCGCTTGCGCCCGATTCTGATGACCTCCGTGGCGACGGTCGCCGGCCACTTCCCGCTCGTCCTCGCCACCGGCCCCGGCGCCGGCTCGCGCAACAGCATCGGCGTCGTGCTCGTCTCCGGCATGATCATCGGCACGCTCTTCACCCTCTTCGTGCTGCCCGCGATCTACATGCTCATCGCTCGCGACCGGGGCGGGGCCAGCGGCGCTGCCGAAGCGAAGAAGCTGATGCAGGAACTGGAACTGGAACCAGTTGACGCATAGGCCCTTCGCCTTCCGGCGAGGCGCTGCCCGACAGGACAAGTAGCGGAAACGCCCACGGACGGAATGGAACTTGGCGGAGCATGCCGCGATGTATCGTGGCTCGATGAAGTGTCCCACCCGACCCAAGTTTCAGGAAGCCAGCTTGACTTACTTTGCCAAATGGCAAAGTATCCAAACATGAAAGCCGCCTGTAGAACGACAAAGCGCAAGACCCCGGCGGATTTCCGTCAGGCGTCCGAGGTGTTCAAGGCGCTGAGCAACCCGAACCGCCTGCTGATCGTGGACGCCGTCGCGAAGGGCGAACGCTGCGTGGCCGATCTCACGGAGCTGGTCGGCCTGGATATGTCCACTGTCTCGAATCACCTCTCCGTGCTGCGCAATGTCGGCATCCTGAAGGACGAGCGGCGCGGGACGCAGGTCTTCTACGCACTGAGGAAGCCGTGCCTGCTGAATGTCTTCTGCTGCCTCGATGAGTTCCACGCCGAGGACGACGAGTGACTTTCGCGAGCCCGACACACTGCCAATTCCTCAAACGCTCTCTCCGATGAAATCCATCCAAGTCTATGACCCGCCCATGTGCTGCTCCACGGGAGTGTGCGGGCCTTCCATTGATCCGATTCTGCCGCAGTTCGCGGGCTTCCTTCACCAACTCAAGGCCCATGGGGTGAAAGTGGAACGCTTCAATCTCGCGCAGCAGCCGCTCGCTTTCGTGCAGAATCCGGCGGTGAAGGCGTTCCTCGATGCGCAGGGCGCCGAGAAGCTGCCGCTCATCTTCATCGACGGCGATCTCGCCTTGCAAGGGGCCTATCCCGATCACGACAAGCGCGTGGAGTGGAGCCGCCGCTGCACTGCCGAGCAGGCGACGGGGGCGCAGGCGTGAACGCTGCGCGTTCCATCGACTCGCTGCTGCGCGAAGCAACCCGGTTCCTCTTTTTCACCGGCAAAGGCGGCGTAGGGAAAACCTCTCTGTCCTGCGCGGTCGCGATCGCCCTGGCAGATGCGGGAAAGCGCGTGTTGCTGGTGAGCACCGACCCGGCGTCGAATCTCGATGAAGTCCTCGGCGTGCGGCTCACCAATGCGCCGACAGCGGTGCCGTCCGTGGCTGGACTGCTGGCGCTCAACATCAACCCGGATGAAGCGGCCAGGGCCTATCGTGAGAAGATCATCGGACCATTACGCGGCCAGCTTCCGCCGGCGGCGCTCGCCAGCATGGAGGAACAACTTTCCGGAGCCTGCACGACGGAGATTGCGGCGTTTGATGAGTTCTCCCGTCTGCTCGGCAATGAGGCGGCGACGGCGGAGTTTGATCATGTGATTTTCGACACCGCGCCGACCGGGCACACGCTGCGTCTGCTCATGCTGCCGAAGGCGTGGACGGGTTTCTTCGCTGCCAGCACCACCGGCACCTCCTGCCTCGGTCCGCTCGCGGGACTCGACCAGCAACGCGCGGTGTACGAGTCGGCTATCGCCGCGCTCGCCGACGCAAAGCGGACGACGGTGGTGCTCGTGAGCCGCGCGCAGACCGCCGCGCTCCGTGAAGCCCGCCGCACTCGCGACGAACTGGCCGCGATCGGCGTCGCGAATCAGTGCCTCGTCCTGAACGGGCTCTTTCGCACGGTCGATCGCGGCGATTCCGTGGCGCTGGCCTTGGAACAGCGTGGCGACTCGGCGCTTGTTGCGTATCGCGAATTTCTTGCCTCACTGCCGGTCTATGAAGTCGTGCTCCGCCCGCACAATCTGCTCGGCGTGGACGCCCTCCGCGCCCTCGTCTCGGTCGCGGATTCCGCAGCACCTGCCGCGCAGCGGGAGTCGCGCACGTTCACCCGCGATGCGCTGACCGAGCCCGCTGAATTGCTCGACCTGCTCGCCGCGCCCGGCCACGGCGTGGTGATGACGATGGGCAAGGGCGGCGTCGGCAAGACCACGGTGGCCGCCGCCATCGCCGTCGATCTGGCAAGGCGCGGGCTCCGCGTGCATCTCTCTACGACCGATCCGGCGGCGCATGTGGTCGAGGCGCTGAATGGCGAAGTGCCCGGCCTCACCGTGAGCCGCATCGACCCGGCAGCGGAGACCGCTGCTTACGTCGAGGAAGTGCTCGCGGCACAAGGTGCGGACCTTGACCCGGACAGCCGCGCGCTGCTGGAGGAAGACCTACGCTCGCCCTGCACCGAGGAAATTGCTGTCTTCCGCGCCTTCGCGCGCACCGTGGCGCGAGGGGGCAAAGGCTTCGTCGTGCTCGATACCGCGCCGACCGGCCATACCCTGCTGCTGCTCGATGCAACCGAAGCCTACCACCGCGAACTCGGACGCCAGGCGCGCGATACCGTTCCGGAGGAAGTGCGCGAATTGCTTCCGCGGCTGCGCGACCCCGAATTCACGCGCGTCCTCCTCGTCACGCTCCCCGAGGCCACGCCGGTGCATGAAGCCGCCACTTTGCAGGAAGACCTCCGGCGCGCGGGCATCGAGCCATTCGCGTGGGTCATCAATCAAAGCTTCGCCGAAAGCGGGACGACCGATCCGCTGCTCGTGCGGCGTGGCGAAAATGAGCTGCCCTACCTGCGCGAAGTCACCGGCCAGCTCGCGCGCCGCACCACCTTGCTCCGCTGGTCCGAACGCGAACCGGTCGGCCCGGACGCGCTCGCCCATCTCTTCCTCGAACCACAACCCGCATAACTCCACACCATGCCTACCTACCTCTACGAAACCATCCCGGCCGCCTGCTGCGAAGAACCGAAGCACTACGAAATCCAGCAGAGCATGAACGACGCACCGCTCACGCATCACCCCGAGACCGGCGAGCCGCTCAAGCGCATCATCCTCGGCGGCTACGGCGTCATGAAATCCGGTGCCGCGGCCGAATCCAGCGGCGGCGAATGCTGCGGCCCGTCCGGCTGCTGCTGAGCCCGCGTCATCACATCATGAGTTCATTTTCCACGACGGAGTCCGTGTCGCGGCGGATGTCCTTCCTCGACCGTTACCTCACGGTCTGGATCTTCACCGCCATGGCGCTCGGCGTGGCGCTCGCGCATTTCGTCATCGCCGATCCCGAGGCGTTTTTCGCGCCGATGACCGTCGGTACCACGAATCTCCCCATCGCCATCGGGCTGATCCTCATGATGTATCCGCCGCTCGCGAAGGTGAAATACCGGCAACTGCCCAAGGTCTTCACGAACACGCGCATCCTCACCCTGGCGCTGGTGCAAAACTGGATCATCGCGCCACTGCTCATGGTGCTTCTCGCGTTCACCTTCATGCGCAATCACCCGGACTACATGGTCGGACTCATCCTCGTCGGCATCGCGCCGTGCATCGCCATGGTGCTCGTCTGGAACGACCTCGCCAGAGGCAATCGCGAATACGCCGCCGGGCTCGTCGCGCTCAACAGCATCCTGCAAATCCTCCTCTACAGCGCCTACGCGTGGTTCTTCATCACCGTGCTCCCGCCGTATTTAGGGCTGGAGGGAAAAGTCGTCCCGGTCGCGATGTCGGACATCTTCTGGAGCGTGATGATCTACCTCGGCATCCCCTTCGCCGCCGGCGCGCTCAGCCGCATCATCCTCGTCCCGCTGAAAGGCGAGGCCTGGTATGATGAGCAGTTCATCCCGCGCATCTCGAAGCTCACGCTCGCCGCGCTGCTCTTCACCATCGTCGTCATGTTCACCTTCAAAGGGAACGCCATCGTCGCGCTGCCGCTCGATGTGATGCGCATCGCGATCCCGCTCACGATCTATTTCGCAATCATGTTCTTCGCGAGCTTCTTCCTGGCGAAGCGCATCGGCGCCGACTACCCGCGCTCGACGACTCTCGCCTTCACCGCCGCGGGCAACAATTTTGAACTCGCGATCGCGGTGGCCATCGCGGTCTTCGGCATCAAGTCCGGGGTCGCCTTCGCCGCCGTGGTCGGCCCGCTCATCGAAGTGCCCGTCTTGATCGGCCTGGTGAATGTGGCGCTCCGCTTCCGCCGCGGCTTCACGCCGGAACTGGCCGGCGAGCAAGCAGTCTGAATCTCACATGTCACCAAAACCCCGCGTCCTCATCCTCTGCACCGGCAACTCGTGCCGCAGTCACATGGCCGAAGGCATCCTGCGCCACGCTGCCGGCGATCTCTTTGAAGTCTTCAGCGCCGGTTCGAAACCGGCCGGCTACGTCCACCCAAAAGCCACCGCCGCGCTCGCGGAACTCGGCATCGACATCGCGCACCACACGTCGAAGCACATGAACGAATTCCTCACGCGCGACATTCACACCGTCATCACCGTCTGCGGTAATGCCGACCAGGCGTGCCCGATTTTCCCCGGACAGATGCACCGCTATCACTGGGGATTCAGCGACCCCGCGCACGCGACCGGCACCGACGAGGAAGTCATGGCCGAGTTCCGCCGCGTGCGGGATGAAATCAAACTCGTCTTCGAGGCCTACGCCGCCGGCTACCGCGAGGCATCGTCCGGCAACGCCTGCCGATGAACGAGTCCTTCAGGACGCGCGGCGGCCTTTGGGTCATCGGCCAATCCGTCCTGATGCTCGCCGTCCTTGCTCTCGGTGTCGCCTATCGCGGGGAATGGGACGGCGCCACAAGCCTGGCAACCGGGACTTTTCTCGGGCTGGCTGGCGCGTGGCTTGGCATCTGCGGGGCGCGGGCGCTCGGAGAACATCGCACCGCGTTTCCGAAGCCACAGACGGGTTCCAAGCTCGTACAAAACGGAGTCTATGGCATCGTGCGACATCCGCTTTACGCGAGCGTCATCCTGCTTTCAGCAGCATGGAGCCTCCTCTGGCGGAGCGGACCAGCATTCGCGGCGACGGCGTTGCTTGTCGTTTTTCTCGACGCGAAAGCCCGGCGCGAGGAACGCTGGCTGCGGACGAGCTTTGAAGGATATGCGGCCTACGCGAAGCGCGTCCGCCGACTGATTCCTTGGATCTACTGAACAAGGAGGCACGCTTCGAGGCGCGGATTCAGAGCGACACTTGCGCTCAGCACCAGTGTGCGCCCTTGGCCTCGACGTACACAGCGTAGAGCGACTGGCTGCCGGTCATGAAGAGGCGATTCCGACGCGGGCCGCCAAAGCAGACATTGCTGCAAATCTCCGGCAGCAGGATCATCCCGCTGCGCTGGCCTTCGGGGGAGAAAATGTGGACGCCATCGTAGCCGGCGCCGACCCAGCCGGCGCTGGACCACACGTTGCCTTCGGTGTCGCAGCGGATGCCGTCGGCCAGACCGGCAACCTTCTCGCCTTTGACCTCCATCTCCATCGAGACGTACTGGCGTCCGTTCTTCAGCCGCGCACCGTCCACATCCCACACCTTGATGTTCTTCGGCGCGTCCTTGTAATGCGATGCGCCGGTGTCGGCGACGTAGAGCTTCTTGTAGTCGGGCGAGAAGCAAAGGCCGTTTGGCTTGAAGATTTCGTCTGTGACCTTCTCGATTTTCGCCGTCGCAGCATCAATGCGATACACGGCTTCCTTCAGCTCGAGTGGCTGCTTTTTCCCCTCGTATTCAAAGAGCGCGCCGTAGCCTGGGTCGGTGAACCAAATCGCGCCGTCGGGCGTCACGACTGCGTCGTTTGGCGCGTTGAACGGCTTCCCGTCGAATTTGTCCGCGAGCACTGTCAGTTCACCGTTCGGCTCGTAGCGCACGACGCGCCGGTTGCCGTGCTCGCAGGAAATCTGACGCCATTCGCGATCGAACGTGTTGCCATTGCTGTAGCCCGCGGGCTTGTGAATCACGCTCACGTGCCCGTCGTCCGGAAGCCAGCGGAGTTGCACGTCGTTCGGGATGTCGCTCCACACGAGATACTGCCCCGCGCCGTTCCACGCCGGCCCTTCGGCCCAGCGCATGCCGGTATGCAGGCGTTCGATGGAGGCGTTGCCGATCTTGATCTTCTTGAACGCGTCCTCGAGCGCGATCACGTCCGGCTCCGGGTAGCGCACGGGCGCGGCATTCTTGCCGTAGTCGCGGGCGAGAAGAGGTGCGGCGGCGAGTGCGCCGAGGCTGGTGAGGAATGAGCGGCGGGAGGTGCGGTGGATGTTCATGGTGGTTGTCGGGTCGAAGGAAGTGTGCTTCCCGCAGATTCAGGGATTCCGCGGGTCGAAATCAATGGTTCTGCTTCATCCGCGGGGGCGCGGGTCAGTCATGCAGGCGTTCGTCGGTGTCGATGAATCCCCAGCATGCTGCGCCGAGGAAGTATGCGGTGGCAAAGAGGAACATGTTGATCGTCCAGTTGTTGTCCGCGGCGGCGAGGACGAGCGGGACGACCATCGGGGCGATCGCTCCTCCGGCGTTGCCAAGCATGTTCATGCTGCCGGACAGCGCGCCGGTGTGACGCCCGCCGACATCCATGCACGCGCCCCATGCGCCGGGCATCGCGAAATCGCTGCAGAAGCTGGCCACTCCCACGGCGAGCACCGAGAGCACCGGCTGGCTCAGTTGCGTGGAGACCAGCAGCATCACACCCGCGAGCCCCATTCCCACCACGCCGAGCACGCGGCGTGTTCGCGCCCGTCCGCCGAGCCGCTTCTCCAGCGGTGCCGACACGATCCCGGAAACCAGGCAGCTCAGTCCGCCGAAGAACAACGGAACGCACGCGAGCAGGGCGCGCCGGAGATCGGTGAGCGCAGGAAACTGCTCCTTCAGGTAGGTCGGGAACCACGTGATGTAGAAATACCACGCGTAGGACATGAAAAAATATTGCCCCCAGAGCATCCAGACGGTCCGCGATGCGAGCAGTTTCGCCCACGGCATTTCGTGGACGGTGCCGATGCTGCCCGTGTCGCCGATTTGCGCCAGCTCGCCGGCATTTACCGACGGATGATCCCGGGGCTGATCGCGGAACCACCGGAAGAACAGCACCGCCCAGACCACGCCGAGGAGGCCGAAGATGAGGAAGACCCACTTGTAATGCAGGCCGAGCCCCGCTTTCCCGTCGCCACCCGCGAGCATCCATCCGACGAGCAGTGGCGTGAAGGCCCCTCCCCACCGGGCGCTGAGCCACATGATGCCCTGAGCCTTCACACGCTCCGCGACAGGAAACCATAGCGTGAATGCCTTGGTGATGTTTGGAAAGCAACCCGCCTCGCCCACGCCAAACAGGAACCGGCACACGACGAGCGATCCGAGATTCCACGCCCACCCCGTGGCCATGGTAAAGAGCGACCACATACTGACGACGCGCATGAGCACCTTGCGAGGGCCGATGCGATCTCCCAGCCACCCGCCGGGTATCTCGAACAGCGCATACGCCCAGCCGAAGGCGGTGAACGCGTAGCCCATCTGGATCTTCGTGAGCCCCAGCTCCGCCTGCATCATCGGCGCCGCCTGGGAAATGCACACGCGATCCAGATAGGTGACGATCGCCAGCGCGATGGTGAACCACAGCACCACGTTGCGGGCGCGCGTTGGAGCGGAGCGAGTGCTCACGGGCGGGTCTTCATCAGCGGGATGGCCGCAGGTTCACGGTTTGAATTCCACCCAGTTCAGGCCGAGCACGCTCTTCCTGCCGGCGCAACGTGCGACGACACAGACGTCCGTCAGGCCGCCCGCATTGGCGAGGTCCGCCGGGAGATCCATGAACGCGCCTTCACCGCCATGCTGCACCTCGACACTCGCGAGCACCTCCCCGGTGCGCGATCCCTTCCGCAGTTCGAACCTCCCGCCGTCCCCTTCGATGCATCCCGCGCGGACCGTGATGTGCCGGATGCCGTCGAGATTCAGCTCGCGGAAGATGATCTGCGCGCCGTCCTTGAAGTGGCCCACGATGCCCTTCTCTCCCTCGATCTGCTCCACATAGGTCATCCCTTCATTGATATCGAAAAGCGCTGCCTTCTTCCGGCGCGAATGCAGCACGACCGTGTCCTCGCCCCGCAATCGCGGGAAGACACCTTCCTTTCCGTCGTCTGTGTAATTTGCGGTGAGGACGAGTACGCCCTCGTTCGTGCGCGTGGCACCGGATGGTTTCTTCGGCGCGGCATAGCTGCCCGTCGCACCGGACTTCGGCAATCCCGGCGAACTGTCTTTCAGCGACAACACCCAGGCGATCATCTGCTTCGTCTGTGCCAGGGTGTGCTGCGGGTGCGGCGGCATCGGGAGCTGGCCCCACACGCCCGTTCCGCCCGCGAGAACTTTCTCCGCGAGACGCGCGGCTGCGGAAGGGTCGTCTTTGTATTTCGCGGCAACCGTCTGGTACGGCGGCCCCGCCGATGGCGTATCCGCCATGTGACACGCGAAGCACGTGCTCGCCCGCATCAGCGCCAGCCCGGGATCGATTGTCTCGTTGCCGCCATCCGCCGACGGACGCCGGCTGTGGAATTCCCCATGCACGACGACCTGTTCCGGCTGCACCTTGTCCCCATCCGTTTCCTTCACCGACACGCGGTAGGGAATCTCGCCTCCCCATTCGAAGAACGAGCCGTGAGCGGGAGCCTGGAAGCGCACCACGGGACGCCCGTTGCCGACGTGGATGATCTTGCTCGCAATCCCCGTGGCCCCACCCGGATCTCTGACGGAAAGGGTCACCTCGTAGCTGCCGGGCTTCTCGAATGTGTGATGAAGTTTCGTCCCGTCACCGTGCTGTTCCTCGCCCGCGACGCTCCACGCGAACTTCATCTCATCGCCATCCGGATCCGCAGAGCCGATGGCATCGAAGGTGACCTTGAGCGGCTGCCTGCCCGCCGTCTCGCTCGCGAGGATCCGCGCCATCGGCGCGCGATTCCCGCGGCGATACACGATGCGCACGATGCGGCTGTCTTTGTTCTCCCACCACTGGTCGCCGTATTCGATCAGATAGAGCGCGCCATCGCCGCCGAGCTTCATGTCGATCGGCCGGCGGAAATTGATCGAAGGGAGGAACGGCTCGATCGCCGGGCCCCGGCTTCCCAGCTTCACAGTCTGAATCCAGTTGCGCATCCACTCGTAGATGAAGAGGCGCCCGTCGAGTTCCCGCGGCAGTTTGATCGTCGAGGCATTCCCGGCGTCGTAGTGG